>JAPPDN010000473.1 GCA_028824575.1 Candidatus Poribacteria bacterium
ACTACAAGGCTGGCGCGCACTTTGATGAAATTGATGAAAGATCTCAACCAAAAGTCCCGTACGCCCAAAATTATTATCGTTTCCTCGTGCCGCTGACGATTAGCACCGCAGAACGCACATGGCTCGTCCGGAGTCAAGGACTGAAAGACATCTTTGTCCAACCCGCGAAAATAGATAGAACCTTGTTGAAACTCTCACCCGTAGGGATCTATGATGCTGCGACACAAGCGTGGGCAGGCACTGACCTGCTCAGTGTCCAAGATTTTTTCGACGCAGCACGGCAGTACCGACAGACACTGATTGACTATTTCTACGATAAAGAGGTGTTCGAGTCGCGTCAATGGTTTTTGGCGGACAAACGGGCAGCGGACTGGCGCACGCTACCCCAATTTTCCTTTGAGAGAAGCGATATAGGCATAAACGCCAAGCGGGCGTTTCAAGATGTTTTCCTACTACTGATAATCAACGTAATTTTGTTCATAGTAATATTTCTGATTTTCCAGAAGGGTGAAGTTTAAAATAGTTGTCAGTTTTCAGTACGGTTTTCTCTCACTGCGAGGCATGAAAAACCTTTCAGTTTTCAGAAAGAGACTTCGGAACTATCCAAAACCTCTTTTAACTGATAACCGAGAACTGACAACCAACAACTATTCTTACTGATAACTGATAACTAATAACCAATGTGGCATATTGCGAAACGCGAACTTTATGATAATCTTAATAGCTTACGGTTCGCGCTGACAACTGTCCTCTTATTAGCATTGATGCTGACGAATGCTGTTGTGCATCTCCAAAAGCACCCGAAGCGAATCCAGAAGTATCGTGCTTCGGTCACGAAATCTCTGAACGATTTGACAGCTCGGGGAGATAGTTTGTATGACATTGCGCAACAGGGGCCCGGCTTACTTTACAAAAAGCCGTCTCCGCTCCGTTTCTGTGCGGACGGGGGTGAAGCCTTTCTATCAGATGTTGTCGGCGGGGCTTTTCTCTGGTCCATTAGTGGGAGCAGTGGGAGATTAAAGGGCTTCTGGCGGTTAGACTATCCAGTCGCCACTCCGAATCTGATCAATATTCGTCCGGACGTTACCAAAATAGATTGGGCATTCATCATCGGCTACATTCTGAGTCTCATCGCGCTCCTGTTCACTTTTGATTCAATCTCTGGTGAGCGCGAGCACGGCACGCTGCGATTGATGTTAGCGAATCCAATTCCAAGGCACACTGTGCTGATTGGCAAGTTTTTGGGAGCCTTAATCAGTATCATCATTCCGCTATCCCTCGCTATGTTGATGAATCTCTTGGTGATTTCCACGTCAAGTGATGTCCATCTTGGTGCTGACGCGTGGGGACGTTTAGGCATTATCTTCTTAATCGCTGTTCTTTACCTGTGTCTCTTTCTCGCCTTGGGGTTACTTGTATCCGCGCGTGTACAGCGGCGCGCGGTGAGCCTTGTAATCCTCCTGTTGGCATGGGTTATCTTTGTGGTTTTCATGCCGAGTACGCTCGCCGCGATTGTGAGTGGATTCTCATCACCGATGAGCACGGATGAACTTTGGAAACGCTCAACCCAGCTTTATGAAGCACGTTTTGCAAGGTACGACACGCATCTCCCGAAGGAATCTGAACCGTCTAAAAGAATGCAATTTGAAGGCGAACACGTTATCCAAGAAGCACAGGAGCAGGAACATTTGAGGCACGAACAATTGGCTCAGAAAATCGACCAGGCTGAATTTGCGCGTACCCTCACCCGCATCTCACCCGTAGCGATTGTGCAACATCTTCTCGAATCGTTCGCTGGCACCGGTTTTAATCGCCATCTACAATTCATAGAGAATACGCAACGTTACGCACGACAATTCCGCGAATTTGTTGCTGACACCGACAGAACCGATCCAGAAAGCCTCCATATCATAGGCGTTCGCGAAGGTATGTCACAGAAATCTGTCAGCCCAGAGGCGGTTCCAAAATTTGAAGACACACTGAGTCTCAGCAGGGATTTCAACGCAGCGGCAGTTGATCTGCTGTTGCTAACGCTTTTCGTTATTGTCCTTTTATCCGGAGCGTATCTCGCGTTTGTGCGCGTTGAGGTGTAGAATAGTTGTCAGTACGATTTTTTTCTCCGAAAAAAATCTTTCAGTTGTCAGTTTTCAGTTAAGAGGTTTTTGTGTTATTCTCGGTTTTTGCCTAAGGTCCGGTGCGGTGTTTTTGCTGGGGTGTTTCTTCTAAGAAACGCACTTACTGGGCCTGGGGAACTGCGTGTTGAGGTGTAGTATAAAATGCTTAAAACACTTATTGGTAGGGAACTGCTTGATAATCTGATGACATTCCGATTCGCGGCAGCGACTTTCATCACGTTGTTGCTTGTCGTTGCCAATACCTTTGTGTTAATTATAGATTATGAACGACGTTTAGCAGGGCATAACGACGCTGTCAAAATGCATCAACGTCAACTGCAGGAGAAAATCACCTATTCCGCAGGTGAAGTGCGTGTTGACCGTCCGCCGAATCCGTTGAGTATCTTCAATGTCGGGTTTGATAAGCGTCTCGGAAATGAGATAGAGGTCTCTCACAAATTGGTGCCGTCGCTGTGGGATGCTGGCATGCACGGATCCGATAATCCTTTTATGGAAATGTTCGCTTCAATAGATATTGTTTTTATTTTTCAAGTCGTCCTGAGTCTGTTCGCATTGCTTTTCGCCTACGATGCCTTTGCTGGGGAATATGAGGCTGGCACATTACGTTTAGTCTTGACGCATCCGATTGGTCGTGGGTATATTCTGCTCGCCAAATATATCGGTGCAATGCTCTGCCTGCTCGCACCGCTATTGATAAGTTTACTGCTTGCAGTGATTTTGCTAACGACATCCACTGCTATATCCCTGAATACCGATGATTTTCTACGAATCGGTGGTATTATTTTTACATCCGTTGCGTATCTTTCCGTATTCTACCTGATCGGGTTGCTGATTTCAGCGGCAACGCGCCGAACAAGTACCGCCTTGATGTTGTCCATGTTTGTTTGGGGTTTTTTGGTCTTAGTCTATCCCAACATGATTCTTACTGTGATCCCACGTCCGACATCACCAGACGCACTCAGAACGTCCGCTTTCAACCGAATTGAAAGTATTTGGGAGACATTCGACAGAGAGCGCAAACACTACCTATCTACCGACGATTTTCCTGGAGAAGATTGGGGATATGAATTAAGAGGGATTGGTTGGCGCGGTGCCAACTTTCGGAATCACGCTCCGATACTGCTGTACACCTACAGAAGTGTCATGCACTTTGACGGATTTGGTGAGAAAGATGAACCGAAGATGCCGCACGCGCAGAAACATTTCGGTTTCCTTGGCGCGCAGACGATTGATGCCGCGGATCGAACATGGCTCATCCGAAAGCCTGCACTCGAAGAAATTTTCATTCAACCCGCCGATATCGAGAGAATCTATTTGAAACTCTCACCTGTAGGGTTGTATGATGCTGCAACGCAAGCGTGGGCAGGAACCGACCTGCTCGGAGTCAGAGATTTTTTTGACGCTGCGAGACAATATAGACAGAGCGTCATTAACTATTTCTACGATAATAAGGTGTTTGAATCGAGGCAATGGTTCTCTGGAGACAAGGGCGCGGCGGATTGGAGCGGTTTGCCCCAGTTCTCCTTTCAAAGGGATGACATCAACACAAATGCGAAGCGAGCATTACCGGATGTAAGTCTATTGCTCATGATTAATGTCGTTCTGTTTATCGTGATATTTCTAATTTTCATTAAAACTGAAGTATAGGAGAGTCATCAGTTGTCAGAGTACTGGTTATCAGTTTTCAGTACGGTTTTTCTCCGAAAAACCTTTCAGTTTTCAGAAAGAGAATTCGGAACTATCCAAAACCTCTTTTAACTGATAACCGAGAACTCTCACTGCGAGGCAAACCGACAACTATTCTTACTGATAACTGATAACTGATAACTAATAACCAATGTGGCATATTGCAAAACGCGAACTCTACGATAATCTGAATAGTCTCCGATTCGCGCTGGCAACGGTTCTGTTGCTTGGATTAATGCTGACCAACGCCGTTGTACACCTTCGGGAACATCCAGATCGGGTGCAGCAATATCGCGAGCGTGTCTCCGGACACCAGAATCACATCGCTGCGCATGCCGAGAACAGCCTATACGACCTTGCGCAAGAGGGCCCCGGCAATCTTTACAAAAAACCGTCCGATCTCCGTTTTTGTGCAGAGGGTAGCGAAACGTTTATGTCAGATCGGGCACAAGCAGGTTACCACCGTTGGAGTACCGATACACTCAAAAGCTTCTGGATACTCGCATACCCATCCGCCACCCCGAATCGGGATAATGTGCGTCCAGAGGTAACCAAAGTGGATTGGGGGTTCATCATCGGCTACGTTTTAAGCCTCGTTGCACTTCTGTTTACCTATGATTCGATTTCGGGTGAACGCGAACGCGGCACGCTCCGACTGACCTTGTCTAACCCAATTCCGCGGCACACCGTGCTAATTGGTAAGTTTTTAGGGGCGTTTATAAGTGTGAGTATACCCTTCATCCTTGGTGTTCTGGTGAACCTTCTGGTAATTTCTACATCAAGTGGTGTGCACCTTGATGCGGAGGCGTGGGGACGTTTAGGCATCATCTTCTTCGTTGCCGTCCTTTACACCTGCCTTTTTCTGGCATTGGGGATGCTCGTGTCGGCACGG
>JAPPDN010000011.1 GCA_028824575.1 Candidatus Poribacteria bacterium
AAAATCTCCTCTGTTGTCCCACGCTCAACAATTCTACCGAGATACATCACCGCCACCTCGTCCGCAAAGTACTCAACGACAGAGAGATTGTGCGTAATGAAGAGATAGGTGAGATTGAAATCGGTCTGTAGTGATTTCAGGAGATTCAGTATCTGCGCTTGGACGGATACATCTAACGCACTCGTCGCCTCGTCACAGACGATGAACTCCGGATCGACAGCGAGACAGCGTGCGATACCGATGCGTTGTCTTTGACCGCCAGAAAATTCGTGCGGGTAGCGCGTCACCATATCCGGTGATAAACCGACGCGTTGCATTAATTCCGCGACCCGATTTTCGCGTTCCTCAGCAGATTCACCGATACCGTGTGCCTGCAGCCCCTCCTGAATAATAGCACCTATGGTCATTCGAGGATTCAGGGAGGCGTAGGGATCCTGAAAGATAATCTGCATCCGTTTCCGATACGGGTGTAGATGTTGACGCGTGACAGTTGCGATGTTATCACCGTCATAGACAAGATCGCCTTTGACTGGCACGCCTAATCGGAGAATCCCCTTGCCGAACGAGGTCTTGCCGGACCCGGATTCGCCGACAAGTGCGAGCGTCTTCCCGCGCGGAATATCAAGCGTAACATCATCAACGGCATAGACGTAACCGACCGTCCTTTTGAAGATACCCTTCTGGATAGGATAGTGGACACAGAGGTCTTTCACCTGAAGTTGCGGTTGTGTGTCCGATGTGTGCCTCGCAGAATCTCCTATCTTATCCGTATCCGTTTCGAGTTCCAGTTTTGTGCCACCAGCCACTGCAGCACCGAACGGCGGTTCAGGGTTGTAGAGATGGCAGGCGACGTTATGTTCACTGCCGTTAACGGTATGTAATGTTGGCGGAATGGTTTCGCACCCGTCCATGACTGTAGGGCAGCGATCGGCGAATCGGCAGCCATCATTATAGTCGGTGGCTTTCGGAACTCTTCCGGCAATCGTATGTAATTGTGTGCCGCGTTTATCGCGAGCCGGTGTCGATTCCAGAAGTTTCACCGTATAGGGATGCTGCGGGGTCTCGTAGAGTTGCTCCCAAGTGCCCATCTCGGCAATCTTTCCAGCGTACATGACAGCGACCCGGTCGGCTATGTTGGCAACAACCCCTAAATCGTGTGTAATCAAAAGCACTGCCATCTGTAACTCTTGCTGGAGGCGTTGGATGAGTTCAAGGATCTGTGCTTGTATGGTGACATCCAGGGCAGTTGTGGGTTCATCAGCGATGAGCAGCCCCGGACGGCAAGAGAGTGCCATCGCAATCATAACGCGTTGTTTCATACCACCGGACATTTGGTGTGGATATTCATCGTAACGCGCCGCGGGTTCCGGGATACCGACGAGGTCAAGCATTTCGATGGCAGTGTTCTTCGCAGCCGTGCCGCGCAGGTCTTGATGCTGTCGGATTGCCTCCGAAATCTGGTAGCCGATCGTGAAAACGGGATTGAGGCTGGTCATCGGCTCTTGGAACACCATAGCGATGTCGTTGCCCTGAATCTTCCGTTTTTCAACCTCTGGCAAGCGTGTGATGTCTTGTCCGCTGTAGTAGATAGCACCCCCTGCGATGAATCCAGCAGGCTGCGCAACAAGTTGGATCACGGACAACGCGGTGACGCTTTTACCGCAACCCGATTCACCGACGAGCGCGAAAATCTCATTCGGCGCAATGTCGAAAGAGATGCCGTCAACCGCGCGGGCAAGTCCCTCTGGGGTCCGAAAATAGGTTTTGAGGTTTTGTACGCTGAGCAATGCTTCCTGCATGAGATTACTATACCAGAGAAATTCATGAAAGTCAAGTGTAATTTTGTATCGCTATTTTCGGCAGATGTTCACGCGTTTGAGGAATAAAAACCTAACTTACAACAAAATTATAGTAACACAATTGCAGAGGTTGTGCTATACTGATTTATATCTCCGACCGATGTGAAAAAAATGAAGTTTACCCTAAACTTTTTCAGCTTCATCCCTATACTTAACATGAAGGCGGTTCATCAGTTAACGGAACATGTATTTCACTCTTTTTTTTAAAGGAGGATCCAATAATGTTAAAAAGATATTTTCTGGGTTTGATCACTTTTGTATGTCTCCTCAGTTTGACATTCTTTGTTGGCTGTGGGGACCCTGAAGGTACGGAAAGGGCAGATTTAGTTGTCAACGACGACAACGACGACAACTACGATCCGGAACCGTTAGAGCCAATCGTACTGCCAGATGAACTCTACGACACCAGCGATCTGACTTACGACATCAGCGATGAAGAGGTTCAGGAACTGATGGCGTTAGAAGTTCCGGATCACTTCTTTCATGATCCGAAATATTTTCATGCGCAACTTCTCCAGCAATTCGGCAATATTCCAGCGGTTCATATCGTCGCGGAACGTCACCGAAAACGATTGCTGAAACCCGGGGGATTCACCGCAACCCTTGATGAAGCACTTAATTATGCCAAAGCACGATATGTCCTCTGGCCGAACGAGTCGACTAAAAAGTCTCTTGAAGGATATTTGAAAACTAAATTAATGCAGGAGACGGATGATCCCGAACTGTATGGCAAAATCTACAAAGAACAATTAATCGAACAGTTTGGGAATATTCCGGAGGTTGATATTGTCGTTGCGGGAGAAACAAAATTGATGTTCGGAGGTTTTAGGCTCCCCGATGATGCAGACGAATATCTCGCCTACCACGAAGCACTCCATGCTCTTTTTCCGAGTGCGTTGCACCTACTTGAAAGTGCCAGAGAAGCTGTCCGAAAGGCAAAAGCAAAAGGATAGTTATGTTGATAGGCGCGGTTGATGAAGATTAATTTATTAATTCGGTAATTCTGATCTTTTTTCTGTCTGAATGCACGTCGCATTTGGGCGTGTACGCCGCAAATCGCGGAATGCACGGAAGACACAGAGGACACGGAATGAAGATATTGTTTTTCGGACGGTCTCCATCTCGGACGAAAGGCAATATAGAAGTTAGCGTCGCCTTTTCAGTGTTCTCCGCGTTCTCCGCGCCCTCCGCGATTCAGACGACAAGAAACCTATTTCACTCGGCAGTGTCAGATGAAGGATTCGCTTCAGCATCCTGCTCGGGCGGTGCGCTTTTTGCGCAACGGAATCCGAGCCAACCGTTGGTGTTTGTCGGCTTATCACTCCCACGACTCGCCACACTCGCGGGTCCAGGCGTATTCCAAGAACCACCGCGGGACACGCGCCGCGTCTGAACACTCGTGAAATCTTCCATCAACGCTTCAATATCCGAGACACCCGCGACCGGGTTTTCCTTTGGGGAACGCCTATAAAAGTTTTTGTTATATTCATCCAAACACAGTTCCCAAACATTCCCGCCCATGTCGTGCAAACCGTACCCGTTTGGTAGATAACTCCCGACATTTCGGGTGCGCTTTCCGTAATACCCGTAGTTCGCTCTGCCCGGATCGCGAGAATTGCCCCATACATAGCGTTTATGTGCAATGCCGCCGCGCGCTGCCCGCTCCCATTCCGCCTCTGTCGGCAGCCGCTTGCCGACCCATTTGGCATAAGCCATCGCCGCGTACCAACTCACATAGACAACCGGATGATGGGCTTGCCAATTGGCGTAGTCGTTCCCATCCCAGTGTTTGAGATAGTCGCCATCGTGGTATTCACTCGGAATGTTGTCTTTGTGCCACTCAGGGTTTGCATCAATGAACGCCTTGAATTGTGCGTTCGTCACTTCATACGGGTCGATATAGAATTCGTCAAGGTAGACAGTGTGTCTGGGGCTTGCTTCCGTGATTTCATTGCTGCCCATCTGAAATTTGCCTGCAGGGATCCGCACCATTTCAGTTGATGCTCTTTCCAACTCCTGTGTCGTTATATCGCCTCTCCCTCTCGATTGAAGTGCTCTCTCAAAATCAGTTTTTGCAGCGTCATGTTGTCCGAGTGCCCGCTTCGCTTTCCCGCGGCTGTTATAGGCTTCAGTATAACTACGGCTATGTTCTATAGCTACATCCAAGTCATCTATCGCGCCGTTATAGTCACCAAGGGCAGCCTTTGCGACACCACGGGTATGATAGGCGGAGGCACTGTCCGGATTGAGCTGGATGGATTTTTCGCTGTCAGCAATCGCTGCTTGATAGTGTTTCCGAGCCTCCGCAGTTTTTTCCTGTTTCATTCTCAATTCCCCGAGGCGGAACTTCACCCATCCACGATCCTTGTAATTTGTATCATCTTCAGCCTCTAACTTGATCGCTTTGGTATAGTCCTTTATCGCCGCTTGATACTGTTTTTGGGCTTTGTCAAATTCCCCTTGTTCAGCGTTCAGTTCGCCAAGGAGCGACTTTGCCCAGCCGCGACCGCTATAATTTCTATCGTCGTCTGAATCTAACTCGATGGCTTTGGTATAGTCTTCTATCGCCGCTTGGTACTGTTTTTGGGCGGCTGTAGGATGCCGTCGCTTGACTTCATATTCACCGTAGTAGCACCGTGTATGCGCCCGGCCGTTGTAGTTTGCATCATCTTCAGGCTCTAATCTGATAGCCTCGGTATAGTCCGCTATCGCTATGTGATAGTGTTGCCGCGCTTCAGTGATGCTACCATACTTGGCCATAGATTCACCATAATGGACAGCCACGTTCCCACGAGAGGCATAGGCATCGGTAAATTCAGGGTCCAATTCAACGGACCTATTGAGGTCGGT
>JAPPDN010000627.1 GCA_028824575.1 Candidatus Poribacteria bacterium
GCATTTATCTGGTCTGTAATAAAATCAGGGATAGGGATCGCACTGATTTTCTCACCCGGGTTCGTTATGCAACAGACCGTCGTGAGTTGCCCGCGCGCGACATCTTTTCCCTGACGCGTAAAGTGAAATTGATATGTGAGCGACTTTGTTCCCTTTTTGGAGACCCAGAGACGGATATCCACCTCATCTTCAAACCGAAGTGGGCTTAGATATTCACACGAAGCGGCGAGTCGGGGCCATCCGATTTTATTTCCTTCCCATTCGGTTGCTACACTCGTACCTAAACTCCGAAGAAATTCGTGTTCCGCGGATTCCATAAAGACAAAAAATCGCGTGAAATGGACGATCCCTGCCATATCGGTATCGGCGAACTCAATCTTACGTTTGGTTTGGTACTCAGTGTGCATATTTCCTAATAATCATCAATTATTATGCTTCGCAGTGAAAACAGTTGTTATGCTTCGCAGTGAGAATAGTTAAAGAGGTTGCTGTTGCTTGACCAGTAACCTCAACTGCTACAAGAACCCTCTTAACTGAAAACTGAGAACCGATAACTGATAACTATTCCCTCTGAAAACTGAAAACCATTCCCTACATTTTTGGATAGTCCGGTACATCTTCGTAGCGTTTCCAGGTCTCTGCATAAATTCGCCAGTGCCCGTCGGTCGGATCTACCATCAAATTCAGTTTTTTGGTGCCGATATCGGAGTAAGCCGGACGGGTGCCACTTGCGGGAGTGCCCGTAAATTTTTGCAAGAACGTCACATCTGCTACTGCCCGATCTCCGTTAATTTGCAAATTAGAGATACCAACCTGGATGTCCCCGTAAAGACTATTCAGTCTTTTCATCTTGGTACGGAGTTCATTTTTCTTAAGGTAGACCTCAGTTTCTACACCGCCACGTATAGTGACACGCGTGATCAAGGCACTGTCTGAATAGACAGACATGTAAGTCTCCAAGTCCTTCCCTTCCCAAGCCTCTTGCCATTTCCCAAGGATTTGCCTCACTTTAAGATGCGTATCAATCGGTGCATTTCCATCAAAAGTTCCACCGGACTCTTCGCCAGAAACTGTGTTAACTTCCACTTGTTCAGCCCGCGCGAGCGCGATGGCACCGGAGATCTCACCGATCTGATCGTTAATGAGTTTCCATTTTCGTCTGAAGAACCCCTTTTTCTCAATAGTGAGTGTGCGATTGTGAGTTTCAATGATCTCCTCACCATTTTGCAAAGTTACGCGAATACCGTCAACAACATAGCGATTTTTCTGAGTTGGCACAGAGCTGTAGGTAGCATATTGGATTTCAACGATGTGGGTTTGCGACATTAACTCCGTCGCGCGGCGGAAACTTGCTGCCCGTTTTTTTCGGGCGGACTTATCCCACAAATCGGTGTACGTTTTCACATCCTGCGCTTCCAATGCGCTCTTCCAAGCGATGACTGCGGGGGCCACCGGGCTTTTGGAGTTATTGATAAGATTTGGCTGTGGTGTGGACTCCGGTGCTACCGTCGCGACAATTCCTTCACCGGCGACTTCATCTTGAATAATTTTCCACCGTTGTTGGACAATCCCTTTCTTTTCAATAACAAGGTTTCGCAACTGCTGTGTCGGACCATCTGGAAGGTGAACCGTCACAGGGATCCCCTCAATTCGATAGCGATTCGGGAATCGCGGGACTCGATAGGGTTGCCCGCTCCCTTCAAGATTAACTTCAAAGTTGATGTTATCCCTTAGTAGTCTTGCTGTATTTTGATAGCCTCTATCAGGACGCTGGCGTTCACTTTTTACCCAGAGGGATTCATACTTTTTGGCATCGCTGGATTCGAGCGCACTTTTCCATTTCGCCAGAAAGGCGGTAGGCGTTTCACTTGAACTCATGAATATCACGAGGAATAGGACAAAAGCGATAACGATTGCCGCAATAGCACCGCCCCATATAAGGTTCCGGGATACAATGGTTTTCTTAGGACTGTTTTGTCTGTTCTGTACGTCGTTCACAATTTAACCTCCCTCGTAGTTTAAAAGTCTGGCACATTCTCAAAAATCTTCCAGATCTCATGGTGGATTTTCCAACTATTCCCGACCTGATGCATCCAAACTTCGCGAATCCAAATATTATAGAGCGCAGTAGCATTCTCGTCAGCTGCAGGGGTAACTAACCGACTCATTTGTTGGACACTGATGATGCTTTCACTTTCGACTTCTGTGTCGGTTTTGACGTTCCGCCAAGTGTGTTCGTTCATCTGACGAAGATTCGATTCCAGCTGCTGTTTGTCAATTTTACTTCGATCTTCTTTACTTTCGTGAATCACCACTTTATCAACGACGATGTTGTGTTCATAATAGGCGAGATGCACATTGAGGTTTTGGTTCTGCCATGCCGCTTCCCAATTACTAAGTGCGGCTTTGCCAGCGGCTATCTGCTCTGTAGAGAGCGAGGTGCGCCCGGTCTTCGCGGGAGAAAGTGGCGGTTTACTGGCTTCATAAGCACGTGATGCTTGCGCCTGTTGTGTAAGAAAATCTGCATGTTTTGCGGCGATACCCTGCTGACCCGCCTCTGCAAGTTTTTTGGTATAGATTTCAGCTTGTTCGCGTATCTGCTTTCTGAGGGATTCTGCCTCAGCGATAGCGGCGCGTTTTTGATAGCCCTCTTCTTTAACTACCTTGTCGGCGATATCGAGTCTACGGCGGAGTGCCGAAATTTCCTTGCCGTAGTTGCGGATTTCCGTCTCCGCCCGCTTACCGCTTATCTGCATTTCCTCCAAAGTTTTGATGAGTTCAGCAACCTGTTTTCCATAGTTTTCCCGTGTAGTGCTCAGCTCACGGTTCTTTTGCTGAAGGGCGCGAACCTCCTGGTTCAACTGCTCTTCCTCACCGCGAGCTGCCCGCATTTCAGACGTGACGCGTGCGAGTTCTGTTTCCTTCTTGCCGAGTTTCTGACGGAGTTCCACCGTCCCTGCCTCTTTTTCGAGGATCGTGGCATTCAATTTGGAGTTTTTGTTAACGTTAAGGGCATGCCTATGTGCAAGCCTGGCATCAGCGGTTGCTTGGTATGCGAGCCGGAGTGCGTCGTTCCCTTTCTTTTCCGTGAGTGCCGTTTTTGCAGCTTCAAGGTTGGATGTAGCGGCTCGAAAGACATCCGGTGCAAGCGATGCGGCATCAACGTCCCGTGCTGCTGTGATAGCTGCTTCTGCGTCCGCGATCGCCGTGTCAACTACAGATGACTCAATTTTTCCGAGTTTTCCACCACAACCTGCCAAAGCCAAAGAGACGAGAAGCATCGCAACAATCAAAATCCTACGCAATGCGAAGTTATACTTCCGCTGTAAAGCAATGAACTGTTTCATTTTTGACTCCTTCTAATTCTGTTTTATTATTCAGTTCGGTTTAATTTCCAGTTTTTTCACTACAGTGTTCAGCACCACGATAAAAAACACGATTATCGTGGTATTTTCTCTTATTCATACATGGACAAAGCAAGCACGTGGGGTTGGGTCGTAGTCGTCTTCATCTGCGAGAGTGTATCCTTGATTGTAGATGCCCTTGCTTTTCCGACCCCATCAATTGCTTGGAGTTCACCAAGAGCGGCTGTGTAAATTCTATCCAACGTTTTGAATTCGTGAACAATGTTCTCAACAATATTGAAAGGGATACGCGGCACCTGTCTCAGCATTCGATATCCGCGCGGTTCAAGGACTTCAAAGGTACCCCGAATATCTCGGGGATAGCCTAAAGCCTCACTAATATTACGCTGATGGGCAAGACTGTTGGCATCAAGCCCTATAATTTTTTCGACGGCTTCAGATTCATCGCGCTGACTTTCATGATAATAATCTTTAGTAATCAGCAGCCCGCTGTCAATGTCAGTTGTGAGTTCTGGGATGTACTGAATGGATTCTGCTTGTGTGCCTAACTCTATTCTGTATAGGTTCAATTCCTGTTCAGCACGGCGAACCCTTTCACAGAGTTGGATCGCCGTGACAACATTCGCTAACGTGACGTTCCCACTTAATTCTGCCCAATTCAGCATAGCGACGGCATCTTGCATGGCTTTGACGTACTGGGTCAGTGCGAGCATGGTCTGATTCGCGCCTGAGAGTAGAACCGGACGTTCCCGGAAGATATAGTGTTGGTCTTTGAGAAATAAGGTGAGCGTATTCCGACTCTGTGACACAGCAAGAATGATGTGTTCTGTCTGTTTAGCAAATTTATCTGCCGATCGGTGGCGGAGCCCGGTTTCACTGGACCGGATAGATGGGTCTACCCTTAACGTCACATTGGCGCGAACGATCCGTTTCATATCCTCCGAAAGGATAATTGCCCCATCCATCTTTGATAATTGATACAGACGCGCCGGCGTATATTGGCAATTGATCCGAAAGCCACCTTCTGTCAAATCTAAGATTTCCGGTGTATCGCCAATGACAATGAGTCCACCCGTCTTACCCTGGATGATATAATCGATACCCTCTCTCAGATGGGTCCCTGGTGACAACAACTTCAAGGTTGCCAAAAGTTCACGTGTCTTATGATTTTCTGTAGAGATGCCCCGCACTGCAACCACCTCCAATTATTAGGATACAATGTCTAAACTGCGGTGTCAAGATAGAATTAAGGTATCAGTTGCCAGTTGGCAGTTAACAGAGGCGATAAAGTATATTAGCGACAACTGTCCATTGAAA
>JAPPDN010000133.1 GCA_028824575.1 Candidatus Poribacteria bacterium
GATTCATGATAAGGTTTTGGCATTGCTTGAAAATCCCATTGTCCAATTTCTAATGTTAACTGCCTCTATTCTTGGTATAAGCTGGGTGGTCTTTGAAAGATGGTTAAGTTCGCAGAATGTGCCAAACAAATTAAGCAAAATGCGGTTTTCGCTCAGAAACGCCGCACGGCAACCGGGTCGGAGTAAAACCTGTGTTACAACAATCAGTTTGGCGTGCTGTATCATCGTCGCAGTCGGTGCGCATCGACACGATGCACCACCAGAGACAGCATACGCGTTTGTCGCTGAGTCCGCGCTCCCCTTACACCACAGTCTCAATACACCCGATGGCAAATTTGAACTCGGTTTTTCTGAAAAAGCATCCGAGCTGCTCAGTGAATCCGAAATATTCCCGTTTCGCGCCCTGCCGGGTGAAGATGCCAGCTGCCTGAATCTCTACCAACCTCAGAAACCGCAAATCTTGGGGGCATCGAATACCATGCTCGACGAACTCCCTTGGCGCAACTTATGGGAAGGACAACCTGTAGATGGTAAAGCCATCGCTATTGGCGATGAAAACTCGCTCCGTTGGATTTTACACCATAACCCCAAGGACGATTTTCTGATTCAAGATGAATTCGGAAAATCGCTCAGTCTTGAACTTGTGACACTTAAAAACAGCCTTTTCCAGAGCCAATTGATTATCTCTGAGTCTAACTTCACGAAATACTTCCCAAGCCAAAGCGGGTATCAGTTTTTCCTCATCAAAACACCGCAAGCACTGCGAGAAGAAACCGCACAAGTTTTAGAGAAAACATTAGTCGATTACGGTTTTGACCTCACATCGGCATCCGCGAGATTAGAAAGTTATCGCGCTGTCGAAAACACCTATATCTCCACTTTCCAAAGCCTCGGCGGTTTAGGCGTGCTACTCGGCACTTTCGGGTTGGCACTGGTATTCTTTAGAAATATCATTGAGCGTCGTGGCGAATTGGCAACCTTACGCGCTTTCGGGTTCCGTCGGCAGCTGCTCTCGCGAATGCTGTTCCTTGAAAGTTGCTTCCTGCTCGCTGTCGGGATGCTAATCGGAATTGTTGCCGGACTCGTGGCGATTCTGGGTTCCCAAGGGCATCTTCCCTCTTTTCCATGGGTATCTCTCACAATTACCTTGCTTTTCATCTTCGGTTTCGGTATAATTGCAAATGCAATTGCAGTTGCCGTGGCACTCCGAAGTCCACTTCTGAGCACACTCAAATCCGAATAATGCAGCGGCACACTTTCCAACTATACCGCTTTGAAACTTCTGTTTGCGGAGTGAGAAGTCTGTGCTGTCTGGGGAAACACGCTATGCGTCCTGTTAGGTTCAAAACTATACCTTATATCGTCCGTGCAGTTATACTCACGCTCTGCTTCCTGATACTGAGCAGTTGTTCCAGTGATTCTGACCCAAATACACCAAGCGCGATCAATTACACGGAACGGGGGTGGAGTCTCTACAAGTCGGGCAACTATGCACAGGCACTGCTCAGTTTTGAGCGCGCAGTCAATTTCGATGAAAATCTTGCCGATGCACATAACGGGATCGGGTGGAGCCATCTCAGTTTATCGCTGAACCCACCTTTAGCACAGGAAGCATTCCAGAACGCTGTGCAGCTTGATACCGCAAATGCGGATGCGTGGGTTGGGCTGGCAAATCTTCTCTATTTACGGAACAAAGAGACTAACGATTTCAGGTCTGCTATCCGTGCGATTGATAACGCGCTCCAAGCAGAGGCACAATACCTTTTTCGGCACGACTACGATTCCAAAGCCGATCTCTACGCCTTGAAAGCGTCATGTTACTTTTATCTCGGCGAACATCAATCCACAGAGATGGAGATTAATAAGGCACTTCAAATCGATACGACACACGAGACGGCTATTGCGCTACAAAACCTGCTGAAAGAATCAAACTGACAGTTTCCGACTACTACTAAAGGAGAAAAATATGTCTCAAAACGTTATAACATCTACAAAATTAACCAATTTAACCCCTGCCCACAGTGGTAAGGTACGCGACCTGTATGACCTCGGCGATGAACTCTTGATCGTCTCCACTGATCGGATATCCGCCTTTGATGTCGTTTTGCCGAACGGTATCCCCGATAAAGGGAAGGTCCTAACCGGCTTATCCACATTCTGGTTCAACTACACCGGATCCGTTGCTGACAATCATCTGATTACGACAGAAGTTGAAGATTATCCCGATGCGTTGCAGCCTGATGCGGAGCTGCTAAAGGGACGCTCCATGCTTGTCCGAAAAGCCGATCGCGTTGATGTTGAATGCGTCGTCCGTGGGTATCTCGCCGGTTCCGGTTGGTCCTCGTATCAGAAAACAGGCGAAATCTGTGGACAGAAACTGCCCGATGGACTGCGCGAATCCGATCGGCTTCCTGAGCTCCTATTCACACCAACAACTAAGGCAGAACAAGGCGAGCATGACGAACCGATCTCCATTGATGAGATGCGTAACGAAGTCGGCAGCGAACTAACAGATCAATTGATTGATGCCAGTTTCGCTCTTTTCAGGGCTGCTTCTCAACATGCCGAAAACGCCGGAATTATCCTCTGTGACACCAAATTTGAATTCGGTCAACACGATGGAAAACTGATTGTCATTGATGAAGTCTTCACGCCGGACTCCTCCCGTTTCTGGCCCGCGGATCTCTACGAACCCGGCAAGCCGCAGCAGAGTTTCGATAAGCAGTTCGTTAGGGACTACCTCTCCGAAATCGGTTGGAACAAGGAACCCCCCGCGCCTGAGTTACCGGAGGATGTTATCTCCAAGACAAGCGAGAAATACCGAGAAGCATACCGTCTCATCGTTGGCGAAGAACTATAGTTAGGAGCGAGCTGCGCTCGCGACCCTTTCTACAATAGGACTTACGCATTTCCTTTTAAAGTCCCCCTGATAAGGGGATTTAGGGGGTTAAATAACTGAAATACTCTCACTGCGAGGCATTTTTGGGTGAAATATATTACTTTTGAACCCAATTTGCGTAAGTCCTATACAAGTTATTCTGTAGGAGCGAGCTGCGCTCGCGACCTCTTATCTGAACGATTTTGTAGGAGCGAGCTGCGCTCGCGACCCTTTTCTGAACGTCATTTAATTGCACCTGCTGAATCATACAGGAGAAACGATAATGCCAGGTCCACTGGACGGCATAAAGGTCTTAGATTTGACACGCGTCCTCGCCGGCCCCTACGCAACAATGCTACTCGGCGACCTCGGCGCAGAGGTAATCAAGATTGAACAACCCAGTATAGGGGACGAATCTCGGAACTTCGGTCCCTTTAAAAACGGGTTCAGCCTCTATTTCATGAGTGTGAATCGCGGGAAACGGAGCATCACGCTCAACCTTAAAACCGGACGTGGACAAGCCATATTCAAGCAGTTATTAGCACACACCGATATTGTCGTGGAGAATTTCCGACCCGGAACGATGGAAAAATTGGGGTTGGATTACGACACGCTGAAAACTGAGCACCCTTCGCTCATCTACGCCGCGTGTTCAGGTTTCGGACAAACCGGTCCCTATGCACAACAGGGTGCTTACGACATGATCATTCAAGGCATGGGCGGTATCATCAGCATCACGGGTGAACCGGAAGGCCCGCCGGTACGCGTTGGCACCTCTATCAGCGACATCACTGCAGCCCTCTTCACGACAATCGGTGTTCTCTCGGCACTACACCACCGCAACCAAACCGGAAAAGGGCAGTTTGTGGATGTCGCGATGTTAGATAGCCTCGTCGCTGTCTTGGAAAACGCTGTTGTCCGTTATTTCGCCACAGGCGAGGCACCGAAACCGCTCGGTGCAAGACACCCCGCCATTACACCGTTTGAGGCGTTCGCATCTGCGGATGGACACGTTATCATCGCACTCGGAAACGATACCCTCTGGGCAAAATTCTGTGAGCATGTCAATCGACAGGATCTCATTTCGGATGAACGGTTCCGAACAAACGCTGGTCGGACGGAAAATCACGCGGAATTGTTTCCTATCCTTTCGGACATTATGTCCCAACGAGCCACCGACGACTGGATCAATGCCCTTGGACAGATCGGTGTGCCGTGTGGTCCTATCAATACGATGGACAAAGTGGTGAGCCATCCACAGGTACAAGCGCGGGAGATGATTGCCCGTATTGTGCATCAGATTACAGGCGAAGTTGAGGTGCCAGGTGTGCCGATCAAACTGTCAGAAACACCGGGGAACGTGGACGCACCTGCACCAAGTCTCGGTGAACACACAACCGAAGTCCTCACCAATATATTGAAAATGCCTCCAGACGAAGTCGCGAAGTTAAAACAAGATGGGATCGTTTAGAGTGTTTATCATGAATATAATTTTGTTGGGCGAGGTCCCTGTGCCTCACCCAACGAAAACTGATGGCTGATGACTAATCCCGAAAGGAGTTCGTATGTCAAACAACACTGCCCAGACATTACACGGAACGAACCCGCTCACAATAGAAGGAGACCTCGCTGCACAGATGGTTGAGGTGCTTGACGGTTATGTTACCAACGCGGTAGCGAATTCCCATGAAAAACGGGAAACGTTGTGGCATCGCGACTATAGTTCTCACTATGCTTACGCCGAATCTGTGGAACCTACTCGGGAACGGTTTAGAAAACAGATAGGGTGCCTTGATGAACGG
>JAPPDN010000176.1 GCA_028824575.1 Candidatus Poribacteria bacterium
CAGCGCGGAGTGCTTCCTGCACCTTCTCACGTAAAGTGCGTGCTGGAATGTCTAACCCCAATGCTTTCGGATTAAAACCGACAACATAGTTATAATATACCGGTTCACATCCGTCTGGTGTGAAAGGTGTCTCGATGCCGTCAAGTTCGCTGAGATGCAGCGTGAGATAGTTGCAATTTTCGATGCGCAGTGCGTTGTTGGCATCAAGCCGTTTCAGCTGGCTCCGAATGAACGCCTGACTGAACATATCACCGCGATACATCCACCCGAGTCCATACGCGTTATACGCCTGCTCCTCACGTTCTCTGCCCGGTACGACGATTTCCCCGAAATACTGCAACAACGCCGCGCGCTTGTAAATTTCCTCATCATCTGTTGTAAACAGACCGCCTTGACAACCGCTGCTGAGCGTTTTTGATGCCTGTGTGCTGTATCCCGCCGCGTCGCCAAATGAACCACAAAGTTTACCTTTATAGCGCGCCCCGTGTGCTTGCGCGACATCTTCAATGACTTTTAAGTTGTGTTTCTTGGCAATGGCGAGGATAGGATCCATATCGGCAGGTATGCCGTGGATATGCACCGGCAGAATCGCACGTGTTCGCTCGGTAATCTTTGCTTCGATCTCGTTCGGATCAATACAATAGGTCACCGGATCAATATCAACAAAAACGGGGATAGCGTTGTGATGGAGCACTGCTGCCGCAGTTGCCCAGAAAGTGAAGGCGGGAACGATAACCTCGTCCCCCGGTTCGATACCTGCCCCGGCGACGCAGAGATGTAGCGCAGCGGTGCCGCTATTGACAGGAATACAATACTGAACCCCCATGTATTCCGCCCATTCCTGCGCAAGACCTTCGGATTGGATTCGCTGCTGTTCGGTAATTCTTTCGGAAGCGATGACCTCGGCAATCGCGTCTCTGTCAGATTTGGTAACCTCTGGCCACGGTTGAATTAATCCATCGGGGATCGTCCGTTTGCCACCGTGTATTGCGAGTTTCCCTGCCATGAGTGTGCTCCTTCCCATAGACTGTGTTGGGTGGGATGAAGATTAAGAATTTTTCGTGAAAAATGCTTAGAGTTCTGTTAATCTTGGAACATGCTCATCTTCATAATTTTTAATAAGCGTACCAACGAAATGCAGCAAGGAGGCCAAGGGATGCTCTTCCTCCCCTACTATATCAAGCAAATCGTCCAACCTTGTTGCCAGTTCCTCATATTCGATTTTTGACAATAGAATAGGTATATGCGTTTCGCTTTGGCTTACAATGTCAATTAAATCGCATAACGCTTTGATAGAGGGTTGCAATTTGCTTTTACTGCGTGTATGAAAGGCGATAGGTGCATCAAGTGTAGATATGTCTAGCGTATCTTCAGTTTTGGGAACCATAGTTTACTCCTTCCACTTTCCTTTATCATACTCTGCATGTGTTAGCACATGTCGAATATAGACTCTCCCTTCATCATATCTCATAGAAACGATGAGGCGTACGTTGTTACCAGCAATATTGAAAATTGTCAGTTTTCCTACGCGTGAGACGTGAGGAAATAGAGAACGCAGCTCTGCAAACGAGCCAAAATTCCTTTCCCGCATCAGACTATACCAACGGTTAAGCGATGGACGCGTATTTGGATGTTTCTGGGCAAATTCGATGAGGCGATCTCGTCTAACAATTTCCATAAAGGATTCTGTGGTGCCTCATAGATTTGCTATTGCCTTTGGGATCCGTTTTAAAACCTCGTCTCTGCCGAGCAGTGCAACAATATCAAAGAGACTCGGTCCGAACGATGTCCCCGTCAGTGCGATTCGCAATGCCTGCATCGCTGCGACGCGTTTGATATCGTTCTCATCTGTGTATTTCCAAATTGCCGTTTCAACTGTTTCTACGTCAAACGAAGGTGTTTCTTCCAAAATCTGTAAGAGATTTGTCAGAATCTCACGCGTTTTCTCTTTCTTCTCCTCTGAACCGCCCCACCATTTCTTGACCGCTTTCGGTTCATATTCAAATTCATCGGTAAAGAAATAACGGGTCTGTGGGATGATGTCCTGCAGTGTTGTGAGGCGTTCACCGACGGCCTCTACAATATTTTCCAGCCAGTCGCGCTGTCCAGTCGAATTGATTAAACCTTCTGCCTGCCAGAACGGGATCACTGCGTCTGTCCGTGCCGAAACATCGAGTTGATTGATGTAATGGGAGTTGAGCCATTCAAGTTTCTTAATATCGAAAACGCTACCGCTTTTGCCGACGCGTGCGAGGTCGAACTTCTCTATAAGCTCATCTACAGAAAAGATCTCTTGTTTGTCGTCGTATGACCAGCCGAGTCGGGCAACAAAATTCAGCACTGCTTCAGGTAGATACCCTTGCTCACGATAACGGTTCACAGCGACAAGGTCGCCGTGATGCCGTTTGCTCATCTTCCTGCCGCTACTATCGAGCACCAGTGGAATGTGCGCAAACTGCGGGACCCCTAAACCGAGCGCATTCGCAATCGCAATCTGTTTTGGCGTGTTATTGAGATGTTCTGTCCCTCGAATCACGTGCGTTATCTGCATCTCCGCATCGTCGATAATAGAAGTAAGATTGTAGTTCGGCATCCCGTTTGAACGGACAATCACTTCGTCCTCTAAGGTATCGGGATCGATACTGCGTGAACCGAGCACGATGTCCTCAACAAGGATCGGTGTGTCTGGCATCTTTATGCGCACGACCGGCTTTCTGCCCTCGGCGACAAAGCGTTCTACGTCTTCCGATGTCAGGTGTCGGTGCCTCCCATCGTAGGAACGGGTCAGCTTATCGGCACGCGCCTGTGCGCGGATTTCTTCAAGTTCTTCAGGTGTGCAATAGCAGCGGTATGCATTGCCACTTTCAAGCAATTGCGAGACGTACCGATCATAGATATTTCTCCGCTCCGATTGGACATATTGCTCGTCCCAATTGATGCCCAACCACTTCAACGCGTCATAAATCTCGTGCATGGATTCATCGGTGGAACGCGCCGTATCTGTGTCATCGATTCGGAGGATAAATGTGCCGTTGTGGTGTTTAGCGAATAGCCAATTGAACAGAGCCGTGCGTGCGCCGCCGATATGTAAGAAACCGGTAGGTGAAGGTGCCATTCGGACGCGCACGGTATCTGTCACACCGGCAGTTGCAGTGTTTGGTGTTCCGTTCATTTCTGCCCCTTTTGGATTTTTGCCCAACTATCTCTTAGTGGTACTGTACGATTGAAGACCAACTTCTCCGGTGTTGTATCCGAATCGACACAAAAATAGCCCATCCGAAGGAATTGATACCGGCTTTCAGGTGGAGTGTCAGCGAGACTCGGTTCAACTTTGCAATTGTTTAAAATCTCCAAGGAGTTCGGATTCAGAAACTGTATCCAATCTTCGCCTTCTGCAGCACTTTCCGGTTCACGTTCTGTAAAAAGCGAATCGTAGAGGCGCACCTCAGCGTCAACAGCGTGTTCAGCAGACACCCAATGCAATGTCCCTCTCACTCTGCGTCCGTCTTCCGACCAACCGCCACGCGTTTCTGGATCATAGGTGCAGTGAATCTGAGCAATTTCACCGGTGTTTTCATCTTTAACAACGCGTTCGCAGTGGACATAATAGGCGTGCTTCAGCCGGACCTCTCGTCCGGGTGCTAATCTGAAGAATTTTCGGGGTGGGTCTTCCATAAAATCTTCACGTTCAATGTAGATTTCCCGCGAAAACGGGATTTGCCGTGTGCCTGCGTTCTCATCTTCTGGATTATTTTCTGCATCGAGCATCTCAACCTGTCCTTCTGGGTAGTTGTCAATAATCACCTTAACCGGATCGAGAACTGCCATGACGCGTGGTGCTCGACGATTCAGATCATCGCGGATAGAATACTCCAGTTGCCCCATTTCAATGAGGTTATCAGCCTTTGAAACACCGATGCGGTTGCAAAAATCTCGGATAGATTCAGGTGTATACCCACGGCGACGCATCCCTGCGAGTGTCGGCATCCTTGGATCGTCCCAACTGCTGACGTGTCCACCCTGTACCAGTACCCGAAGTTTCCGTTTGCCCAAAACAGTATAGGTGAGATTCAGCCGTGCGAATTCAATCTGGCGGGGTTGATAGATTTCCAACGCTTCTAAAAACCAGTCGTAGAGCGGACGGTGATCCTCAAAATGAACATCACATAACGAATGTGTTATGCCTTCAATTGAATCAGATTGCCCGTGTGTGAAATCATAGGTCGGATAGATACACCATTTGTCGCCGTGGCGATGGTGGTCTGCGCGTAAGATGCGATACATTACAGGATCCCGCATATTCAGATTCGGGCTGCTCATATCAATTTTTGCGCGAAGCGTGCGGGAACCGTCTGGGAAGTCGCCATTACGCATTCCTTGGAACAACGCTAAGTTTTCCGCAACCGACCGATCTCGGTAAGGACTATTTGTCTCTGTCGCGACTAAGTTGCCACGATAGCTGCGCATTTCGTCTGGTGTCAGATCACAGACGTACGCCTTCCCTTTCTCTATAAGTTTAACTGCGTACCCATAGAGCGTCTCAAAATAGTCGGAAGCGTGGTATTCTCGATCTTTCCAATCGAATCCAAGCCAATGGACATCTCGCTTAATCGCTTCTACGTATTCACTTTCTTCTGTAATGGGGTTGCTATCGTCAAATCTTAGATTGTA
>JAPPDN010000206.1 GCA_028824575.1 Candidatus Poribacteria bacterium
TTATAGAGAGTGAGGATGTCCATTCTGCCGCGTCCCGTTTGCACCTCCAAATACATCGTCCCGCCCACGATCTGGACAAACTGCTGAAGATAGGCAAAAAGGAGATGTTGACCGACGTATTCCTGCGGTGTTTCTGGCACTTGTAGGATCCTGAAGCCTGCGCGTGCGATAAAGTCCCGGAAGTTATCAAGGAGTGCTTCCATCTGAATCTCTCCATCGGGTGTGAGATAATCCTTAAACCCGGCACGCGTGTCTTCAGGGAAATAGTCTTGCTCTAAGCCATTGACAGCAGGTTTAAATGCTTGCATGACACGGTACTGATAAATCGGATTGACGATTTCACACAGCCCGTCAGCACCTTCACCGATAACGCCGTACGTCGCGAGTTCATTAATGATTTCATTGTCCAAGTTGAATTCTACACCATCATCATAAGAAGCAATCTTCATCAGGAGTGCCTCAAATCGGCGATCCCGACGGATATTGGTTACCAGATGCGCCGTATGTGTGTTCCGTTCGCGCAGAAGCTGCGCGTGTGCTTTTGAAAAGTGTTCCATTGTGATCCGCTCAGTTTTCGGGATGTCCATCTCCTCCGTAAGAATCTGGGCGAACCGGTTGACAAGCACAGGCTGCCCCGCGGTCTGTTTGTGGATAGATTCAATGACCGCCGGATCAAAAGGCTGCTCAACTTCGTCGGTGTACTGTGAAAGAAGTTCACGGACCTGTTCAAGCGTGAAGTTCGGTAATTTGAACTCGTCTTGGATATTAAAAGGTGAAATAGAGCGGTCGTAGTTGAGTTGCGTAATGCTTTTCACCCCAACGATCCCGACGCTGTGCGGACAGCGATCTCGACCAGAGAGATAGATGTGGCGGAGTGCATACAGGAAATCGCTGAGAACAGTTCGTGGGATACCGTCAAATTCGTCAATGATAAGCACAACTTTTTGTCCATTATGATGGTGTTCAAGAAAGTTTGAGAACCGTCGAAAGAATCTTCTCATGGAGAGGTGGTCGGTTATCTTGGTGTTATCCAGAAATTCTGTGAGAACCGAAGAAAATGCGCTGCCACGTTTTTGGAAAACTGCTTCTATTTCCTCACAAATATCTTCGTAGAGACCTTGGTAAAACACGGCAGGTTCAAGGTTGTTGGATGCTTGGAAATCGATCCGGATTGGGAAATATACGTCGGCGGGGAGTGTCTCTAAAGCGCGACGGAAGAACGTGGTTTTACCAGTCTGTCGCGGTGCGAATAGGACGACGTACCTGCCCTTTTCGAGTCGATTGATGAAATCCGAAAGCTCGCCTGTACGGGCAACGAGGTAGTTATCTTCAGGATAAACAGGACCGCGGGTCTCAAAGCTTCGCATCTACATATTTCCTTTAGGGACATGTTTCTATCTCACAATCGAAGAGGCATCTCTACATCGGCTGTTTAACATTGTAGCACTACATATATCTTGATGTCAATGGATTTACTGCCTGTTAACGACACAATCCTAACGGTGCAAAACCTGGCGATTTGCGGAGCTTGAATCTCGCTATGGTATCCGTCCGGTTTTATAGCCGTTTTTGTCTTTAGTTTGCAGTCCTCCGTCCCCTAACGAGTTGACACCAAAATTGCCGACATTTTTTCCATCTTTGTTAAAGATAGATACAGTACCGCCGTATGGAGTGGCAGATAATTGCGCGGAACCAATACCACGGCTCTTCAAAATATCTTTACCGGCAACCGTGAGAACACCTCTTCCGCTACTGCTGGGCCCAAACATCCCAACAACTTCACCGATTTTGTTAAAGACAGATACACCACCACCATCTTTGCCAACAGATAACACGACCTTCGGTTCACCCGCTGCATCCACTACCAGTAAACCTCGGCACTTTATCATATCAAATACCTTCACATCTGTGTTTTGTGCTTCTACTAGCTTGTTCTGAAACGGCGTAAATAGACTGCCGAGCAAGAACATTAGACCACCGAGTACAAAGAATGCGAAATCTCTTTTTTTTAATTTCATATCCGTATCTCCTTTTGGGTTTTGAAATGCGCGTCAATACACAAGGACGAAGCGTAGCTCCTTGTGTTCTATGGCACACTGCCTATCATGTTACCGTCCTTATCTTTGGTGAGCAAGTGGCAACTTCCTATATCAGTGGCACCGAACATCCCCACATTTTTACCTGCGTTATTATAGATAGCCAAACCTCCACCATATTCGGCGGCGTATATATAAGCGGTCCCTTTGAGAGCGTTACGTGGAGACTCATCATTTTTTACTGTAACAATTCCTCCAAACCTACCTGGGAGGTGTTCTTGGATAGACAACCCGGCAGCACTTTTTTTATCCTTACCTAAAATCAAGACAGATCCACCATGTTCATTCTCCGTTAGCATTATTACGGGCGTAAGGCGACCTATTTTATCTTTACCAACGACTGTGACGAACCCTCCCTTCGCATCGGAACCTATCCCCGCGCGGACTTCTCCTAAAGCGTCAACGACTTTCAATTCCCGACATATTATCGTACCAAACACCTGCTCATTCGTGTTTTGGGCGTTCACTTGTTTGTCTTGTGGCCAGAACACCCCACCAAGCAACACCAGTATACTGCCTACGCACATAAATAAAACTCGCTCTAAACTCTTTTTCATTTTAAATCTCCTTTTTTATTCGTAAACACTTCGTGCTAAGTAATACCTACGACCCTGAATGGGACCTCACGCTTTACCAATATTTCCTAGAGATCGTAACCTACTAAAAAACGTAAGTTTGACACAAAAAATAAAAATGTTTCAAAAGGATAGCCCTATGGTATAATGAAGTGAAGGTGTTAGGAAAAAATGATGCAAAAATTAGGAAGGTCCCTCTGAACCGCTAACTGCTGTTATGATCACACTCATAACAAGAATTGTCAATGAAAAAAATCAGGCTAATCTTTTATTCACAAACGCGCCTAAAACTCGTATCCTTCTGACGAACAACCCATTACTCTATGAAGAATACCACGAAACATTGTTCATAGATCAACAGACAGATCCCGTCAAAAACAGGAAAGTGAGGATATTATGAAACGGACTTTTGAACGAATTTTGTTTATGAGTATTGGAGCACTTATTGCATTTTTCACCTATACGTTCGGGTACATTGATAAAGACGTAGATGCAGAAGAGTTTATAGATCCAAACTTTGGTGAGGTTATAGGATGTGATACACTTGTTGTAAGTGGAACACTTCTTGTTGGAAATCCTGAAAGAGGGCATGCTCTGATAAAGGCTAATGGAGATAAGATAAACATCACTGCCCGCAATCGAAAACATAGTGATAATTTTTTAAGTATATCTGTCTCTGATAGTGATATTAGCCTGGAATTAGCAGAATTTACAACAGGCCATCGCCTTTTAATGACTGTCAATAAAAATTCAGCGGTTTATTCCGCATTAGAGACAAAAGATTACGAAGAATTTCGTCGCATTATAACTATGGGGTTATTTCCAGATAAAGCTAAGTTTAGAATAGAAGATAAAAACGGCGAGAAAGTTATTTCCACTACTGATTGAGGTGTCATAGCAATACTTTGTACTGCCATCGGAAATTAGGAGGTGGTCCTAATTTCCGATGGCAGTACACCCTCTCCGGTAGCACTTTCTTTCTGCTTAATCGGATTTTTCACCTAATTCTATTATGCTTTTCCATTCTTACGCGAGTTAAGCGAAAGCGCACCTAAAACACCTGATGTGTGCTAATCATCGCCCCATTTTATGTTATAGAATGATAGGCCTGCTGCGCGTGCCGCTCGGTATTTCTCAAGATGGTTTGTCTGTTTCGGAGGATCCCCGATGATATGTCTGAGTTGGTGTGCAGCTTCATCTGAAGCATAGCCTTCATAAATTGAAGCAGTATGAGAACCAACAAGATAGAGCGCACTATATACCCTAAGATAGGCGAAACATTCCTCGTCTGTTCTTGGTAAATTTAGTTCCAATTTCTGTAAACAGTTAACAATAATGTTAACTTCGGGAATATCGCCATGTTTGTCAATAAGGAAGGTTCGCATATCTGTTATCCAAGCCTCGGGATCTTCTATCCTGAGCTGCTCCATAAAAAGCCGTTTTTCTTGTGCTACTATAGATTTTAACTGCTTTATGTCATCTTCAAGCAAACGCCTATGGGCTTCAGTTGGAACAAGAAAATAGGTTGCTGCGGAATCCCCAACGCGGTGCTTAGCAAACTCAGGTGTTACAGTTATAAACCCACCTTTCGCCTCCCGTTTCCGCTTTCGCATAAACTCTACATCATAGCGAACCTGTGGGATGTCTCCAAACTTTTGGAAGAAAGCTGCAGTGCCAAATTTTTCACGTAACGCCTCGTCTTTCGTCTCAAGGACCCAGCGTTTTGGAATCTCAAGGTTCATGAATTCTCTAATTTCTCTGTTCGTTAACCTGATCCAATCTTTGCCTTTCAACTTTTCCCAATCTTTGTCTTTTAAATTTATCCAGTCTTCGAGTGTCAGGTGTAGCCATTCTTCAGCGTCCTTCAATTTTTTCAAGTCTGCGTCTGTCAACCATCGCTGTTGTTCAGCGGGTTGTAGCGATTGTTCATCAGGTTCGTTGAGGAGTGTATTGTTGGTAGGGTTGGTTGCCTCTTGCTCGTCTTCTGTATCTC
>JAPPDN010000480.1 GCA_028824575.1 Candidatus Poribacteria bacterium
TGAGGCAAGGGCACAGATATTAGAACAAGAAGGGGCACTGCCGGAGTGTGTTGTCGCCTGTGTCGGTGGTGGCAGTAATTCGCTCGGTATGTTCTACCCGTTCTATGCCGATGAATCCGTCCGAATGATCGGCGTAGAAGCCGCCGGTGAGAGCATCCGTAGCGGACGACATGCAGCACCTCTTACTGCAGGCAGTGTCGGTGTCTTTCACGGTGCGAAGTGCTATCTATTGCAAGAAGACGACGGCCAGATAACGCCTGCGCACTCGATCTCCGCAGGGTTAGATTATCCCGGTGTCGGACCGGAACATAGTTATTACCGTGAAACGGGTAGAGCCGAATACGTCCCGATCACCGATGCTGAAGCAGTGGAAGGATTCCAGTTGTTATCAGAGACAGAGGGTATCATCCCTGCATTAGAATCCGCACACGCTATCGCTTATCTGCGAGAACTCGCGCCTAAACTTGGTAAAGATAAAGTCATCGTCGTATGCCTTTCAGGTCGCGGGGATAAAGATGTCTATACCATCGCCAAAGAATTAGGTATCAGCCTCTAATTTCGCCTGGATCTATCTGGTGCACTATCGTTGTGGTTCTTAACACGACTCTTGATACATGCCTGATTCAGAGAAAAATTGCCATTCAGGTACACTCTATGGTATAATTATTTTACGCTTTTAATTTATATCAGCGCGACAGCCTCACGACAAAGGAGAAAACAGTGGCAAGCATTACAAAAATCCAAGAAGAGATTCTGGCACTCTCTGAAACCGATTATCAACAATTGAAACAATGGCTCAATGAATTAGATAAAGACGAATGGGATCGGCAAATTGAAGAGGATTCAAACGCCGGTAAACTGGATTTTTTAATTACCGAGGCACTTGAAGCGGAGGAAAGGGGAACACTTAAAAATCTTGAGGATCTTTAGGTGCACAAAACGACCCCACGCTTCTGGAGATATTTTGAGCAACTTCCAGAACACGTGCAAAGGGTTGCAAGAGAGAATTTCCGTCTACTTTTAGTAAATCCACGCCATCTATCCCTCCATTTTAAGAAAGTTGGGAACTATTGGGCAGCGCGCGTGGGGCAAGATTATAGAGCACTCGCAACTAAAGATGGAAGGGACTTCACCTGGGTTTGGATCGGTAAACACGACGAATATGAGAGATTGATTAATTCCTAATCCGGTAAGGAATTAATATGGCAACTGAAATACAAACTGCTCAAGATATATGGCCCCAACTATCTTCTATTGTATTCGTCCCGCGGACGGAAAGCGACTATCAGCAGCTTTCAACCTTACGGGAGGAATTAATAGTTCTCATCGGCGAAAGCGAAAATCACCCGTTGATCTCATTAATGGAAGTTGTTGAAACACTGATTGAAAAATACGAATCAGAACAAGAATCAGCAGAACGCGAAGATTGGTACGCTCTTTCTATGCAGATGCTTGCACGAGCTTATGGAGAAGATGAACCTGAGTACACAACAGATATGCTTAAATGGGTAAATCCCGATTATGAAGGAAAGTGATGTTATTCTTGCTCCGTTGTCTCAAGCTGATGAAGAACTAAAGTATAGACCCGCAATTGTTCTGCGAGAAATGAAATCCAACACCCATTGTAAAAATCTTTGCGCGGTATCGTAGCGTTTATGAAGTTATGCTGTAAAAACAATTTGCGATTCAATCCGATATATGCTATAATGCCTATTGCTTAGCGTAAAAAATAGCGAGCGAGGTGGCACGATGACCCGCGAAACCGTAGACGCTGGTTCAAGTCTGTCTCTACAACAAAAAGCCCGCAAGTTCATCAGTTGGCTCTCACGCCGAGACGGTCCCGTTCGGAATTGGCGGTATATCCCGACGCACGTATTACTGCGAAAACTTCGATCAGAGTCTGCCGAAATGCGTGCTTATGCTGCTGAAGGGTTAGGTGGTGTCGGCGATGTCCACGCCGTCGCGCCGCTCATTGATGCCCTAACCGATAACAACTCAACCGTCCGCCGATTCGCCATCTCTTCCCTCGGAAAGATCCGTGATGCCCGCGCCATTGATGTCCTGATCCCATTCCTACAAGATGAAGAATCCGACATGCGCTGCGCCGCTGTCGTCGCGCTCGGAGAATTAGGACTCAGTGAGGACAGGTTTTCAACACCACCGGTACAGGTGATAGAGGCACTAATAAGCACGATAACAGATAGCGATAGAGCCGTCTGTTCCGCTGCCGTTGTCGCCTTAGGCAGAATTGGCAGCCCGCAAGCCATCTCTGCTCTTAAAGCACTCGCGGAAACCACCAACAGTGAATGGATCCGCCGCTATATCAGCGAAGCACTGCACCAAATTGAAGAACAAAATGCCTAACCAGACTCCCAAAACTTTCTTTGCTTTTTGCCCGCGAATCTGGTATAATAATTGTTAACTTTTACAGTATCAGAATAGATTCTGTTTATGCAAATTGAGAGTCTATATTAACACGTTCTACTAAAAGCATCCCGCCTTTAATAATTATGAACGAAATCCAAAACTTCAAATCTGGTTACGTTAGCATTATCGGTGCGCCTAACGTCGGGAAATCGACGTTGCTTAATGCTATCTTGGGGCAGAAATTAGCGATCGTCACCCCGAAACCGCAGACAACGCGTAACCAGATTCGTGGCATTCTCACCACGGACACCCATCAAATCATTTTTGTCGATACCCCCGGGCTGATGACCCCTAAATATCGCCTACAGAGCGAAATGGTCAAAACAGCGTACAGTGCTTTAGGGGATGCTGATGTCGTACTTTTCGTGATTGACGTCACGCGCCGAAACATAGATATTGAAGATACAATTCTAAAACGTCTCAAACGTGTTGAATCGACAACAATCCTCGTTCTCAATAAAGTAGATCTCGTCGAAAAACGAACGCTCCTTCCTATCTTTGAAGACTACAGCCAAAAATTTGAATTTGCGCATATAATCCCGATCTCTGCCTTAACTGCCGATGGTGTCCCACTTCTTCTTGAGCAGATTGAAGCCTATTTACCCCTTGGTCCGCACTATTTTCCAGAGGATCAACTCAGCGATCTCCCCGAACGGTTTTTCATCGCCGAGACCGTCCGTGAGAAAATCATGCTCCTGACGCAACGCGAGATCCCTTACGCTTCCGCTGTTGTGGTCGAAGAGTTTGAAAAACGCCAGACGAACAAATCAGGTGAAATTATCTATATTCGCGCCATCGTCTACGCAGAACGGCAGACACAGAAGCAAATTATCATCGGCAAAGGGGGTAAGTTAATCAAACGCATTGGCGAACTCGCACGAACCGATATTGAAAAATTCTTAGATACACGCGTCTTTTTAGAACTCTATGTAACAGTCAAAGCCGATTGGCGCAGAGACGCTCGTAAACTTAAGGAATTAGGCGACTTTTTGACCGAAAACGCGCGCCACAGTTTTTAAATATTGGAAATCGCGTTTTCGGTCAAGATATTTAACTGTGTTCTTCTGAATAAAAAACTTAATCATCTCCAACCCAGTCGAGAATTAATCAAAAACCTGCCTGAAACGAAGTGGAAGGCAGACCAGGAGCCAAATAGTTAAAAAATGACAGAAGAGTCAATTCACGTACAAGGTGCGCGAGAACACAACTTAAGAAATATTGACATCCAACTGCCAAAAGATAAACTCATCGTCTTCACCGGCGTTAGCGGTTCTGGTAAATCTTCACTGGCGATTGATACTGTCTATGCTGAAGGACAACGGCGATACATTGAATCCCTATCGGCATACGCGCGGCAATTCTTAGGGCAACTCGGCAAACCGGATGTAGACGAGATCATCGGATTATCCCCTTCTATTGCTATCAGTCAGGGATCAACAGGACATAATCCACGATCCACGGTCGCCACCGTGACTGAGATCTACGACTATTTGCGTGTGCTCTATGCGCGTGTCGGACAATTCCACTGTCCCGACTGCGGACGTGAAGTCGGTTCGCAAACCGCCGCGGACATCGTCAATACTTTGCTCAACTACCCGGAACGTACAAGGCTCATCATCTTAGCCCCAATCGCCAGAGGTTCCCGCGGTGCGCATGAAAAAGAGATCGAAGGCCTACGTAGCGCGGGTTTTGCCCGATTACGCGTTGATGGCGAAATACACGAAATTCGCCCAGGCTTCGCCCTCAGCCGTAATCAACGCCACGATATCGATCTCGTCATCGATCGGATCATTATTAAAGACGGTATCGAACCGCGCGTTACCGAAGCCGTGAACACAGCACTCGCTCGCGGAGACGGGAGCATGCTCGTGCAAGTTATTCCGACTGAAGGTGAGGTATCCCCATTTCTTGCAGAAGAAGATGACCTGCTCTTTAGTAGAGACTACACGTGTTCGCACTGTCGGATTAGTTTTGTGAAACCGGAACCGCGCCACTTCTCTTTCAACAATCCCGATGGCATGTGCGGAAACTGCAGGGGTTTGGGTGTGCAAATGGGAATCTTACCGCAGTTGATCATCCTTGATGATACCCTCTCCATCATGCAGGGTGCTATAAGTCTATGGGGACCTCTTAACAAACAAAAACGAGCGACAGAGAAAGCCATCGCTGAAGCACTCGCAAAACACCTCGGATTTGACATCAAGACCCCTTGGAAGGCACTCACACCAGAAC
>JAPPDN010000596.1 GCA_028824575.1 Candidatus Poribacteria bacterium
AAGCTAACATTGCTTAAGCAACAGTATGAGTCTTATTGAAAGCGTAACCGCCGAAAGGTTCAAGTAAATCGTACACCTCTTCTGCCTCTTCGGCAGAGATTCCTTTTTCGGTTGCGCCTTGAATAAATTTCTCGCGTTGCGCTTTGAGGAGTGCCTCGTCCTTCTTTCCCATTGCGGAGCGGAGGATGTCCGCCTCACCGAGCGTAAAGCCTGCCATATCGCGCGCAATTTGCATCACCTGCTCCTGATAGATACACACGCCGTAGGTGTTTTCGAGCGCGTTTTCAAGCGTTGGATGCAGATATTCTACTTTTTGCAACCCGTTCTTTCTATCTATGAACTGTTGCATCATCCCGCTTTCTATGGGGCCCGGACGATAGAGTGCGGGAATTGCGGAGAACTCTTCAAAGTTATCGGGCTTGAGTTGCATGACGACTCGATACATGCCGGAGGATCCCTCTAACTGGAATAAACCGGCGATGAGGCCTTCACTGATGAGCGAGTAGGTTTTTTCATCATCAAAGGGTATATCTTCCAACTTGATGTCCTTACCGTGATTCGCCTTGATCATCTGTAGACAGTCGTAGGTCTCAGTAAGACTGCGTAAACCGAGGGAATCGAATTTGACGATACCGACACCTTCAACGGTTTTACCTTCAAACTGTGAGGCGACTTGGTCATGTTTATCCTTGAACAGTGGGACATAGTTAGTGAGTGGACCGTTTGAGACAACGATTGCGGAGGCGTGGCAAGAAACGTGCCGTTTAATGCCTTCAACGGATTTACTGAGATCCATCAATTCTCGGTATTCAGGACGGTCAGCGAGTTTCTGAAAATCAGGCACCTGGTCCAAGACTTCATCAAGTGTTATACCCGGTGTAGACGGAATGAGTTCGGTTAACCGAACGACATCTTCGAGCGGTGTTTCGAGGGCGCGTCCGACATCCTTGATAGCGGCTTTCGCGCCCAATGTGGCAAAGGTGGCGACTTTACCGACAGAATCTGCGCCGTATTTTTGGACGAGATAATCAATAACATGCTCACGGGCGCGATCGGCGAAATCAATGTCAATATCCGGGGGGCTGATGCGTTCGAGGTTCAGAAACCGCTCAAAGAGACAGTCGTAGTCCATCGGATTGAAGGTAATCACATCAAGGGCATACAGTACCAAACTGCTTGCAGCAGAACCGCGTGCGGAGAGCGGATAACCCTGTTTGTGTGCGTATTGAACATAATCCCAGACAATGAGGAAGTAGCCGGAGTAGCGGGTTTTGCTAATAATATCGAGTTCGTAATCGAGGCGTTTCCGAATCGCCTCGGAAAGTTCACCATACTTTTCGCGTAAGCCTTGATAGCATAACTCCTTAAGATAACTGTCGTTTGTATGTCCTTCAGGCACCTCATATTTCGGCATCACACTCTCGCCATATTCGAGTTCAAGATTACACCGATTGGCTATTTCAAGCGTATTACTGATGGCTTCCGGCGGATAATCCTTCAATGCTTCCCGCATTTCGTCAACACTTTTAAAATAAAAGTGGTTGTCAAACCGCATCCGTTGCTGCTCGTTGACGGTCTTTTTCATCTGGATACAGAGGAGGACATCGTGCATCCCGTGGTCTGATTTGCGGAGGTAGTGGCAATCGTTTGTACCGACAAGCGGTAGCCTAAACTCTTTTGCCAATTCAACCATTATTGGATATGCCTCAAGCTCCTTGTCAATATAATGGTTCTGGACCTCAACGTAGAGATTCCGTTCTCCCATTATGTCCATCAGCGTTTTGAAGTTTTGGATACCTTCTTCTTGCCGACTTGAACAAAGGAGTTGTGGCACTTGTCCTTGGATGCAACCTGTTAGTGCGATAATCCCATGGTGGTGTTCGCGGAGGATTTCCATATCAATGCGCGGTTTGCTATAGAACCCCTCTGTGTATCCGAGCGATACTAATTTTAGGAGATTTTGGTAACCGGTTGCATCTTCAGCAAGCAATGTGAGGTGATAGGGACCTCCTTGTTCTTTCCCGCGCTTTTTTCGGTCACCGGGTGCGACATACACTTCACAACCGACAATTGGATTGATCCCCGCCTTTGTCGCTTTATCGTAAAGTTCCCATGCGCCGAACATGTTGCCGTGGTCGGTGAGCGCAACAGCCGGCGCGCTGTTTTCGACTGCCCACTTAACCATATCCTCAATGCGGCACGCGCCATCAAGCATGCTGTACTCGCTGTGATTGTGTAGATGCACGAATTCGGTTGCCATCTTTCCTCCAATATTTAAGTTCAATTGTTGAATGTATGAAGCATTATGAAACCGTCTATATGATACCAAATATTTTCTAAAATTACCAAATAAATTTTTGAATCCGTGTGCTTTCAATTGTACTTTTTGATAGAAGAATTCTGTCATTATTTACTGGTCAGTTTTCAGGGATTCGTTTTCACAGGAGATCCGTGAATCTCGTTTTTATATTGATGTACTTTGCTCAAACCTGTTATAATAGTCAGTATTATATTTTACAATTGCTCCTGGGATATCATCAATGCTGACAGTCCACTGGAGCGGAAAAGGTATGGATTCATCGTCGCGGCTTCTCGCGTTCATCTTAGATGGAAAAATCAAAACTGCTTCTCCTGTTCTTAACCCTATTCTTCGTGATGCTTGGGTTTGGCATCATCATTCCGAACCTCGCCTATTACGCCAAAGAGATTGGAGCAACCACCACTGAAATCGCGATATTAATGTCCATCTATTCCGGGATGCAACTACTGTTTGCACCGGTCTGGGGTAGACTATCGGATAAACACGGTAGAAAACCGGCGATTCTGCTTGGATTGCTTGGGAATGCTGTTGCCTGAATCGGTTTCGGGTTGGCAAAGGATTACGTCTGGCTTTTCGTTGCGCGTAGTGCAGCCGGTATCGCTTCAGCGGCGGTGCTGCCGAGCGTCATGGCTTATGTTGCCGACATAACCACATCAGAGGAACGCGGCAGAGGTATGGGGTTAATGGGGGCAGCAATGGGACTCGGTTTCATTCTCGGACCGGCGATCGGTGGGATCATGGGCAGCCACGATATGCCGTTCTTTGTTGCTGGTGGTCTATCCCTGCTCACTTTTCTTTTCGCGCTTGTTTTACTACCAGAATCACTCCAGAAAGGTCTGACAGGCGAGGCACTCGAAGATCGGCATGAATGGATCTCTCCGCGTGAAATATTTCGTCAGACAACTTTAAAATCGCCGCTCACGCCGCTTTTTTTCGTCGCGTTTTTCTCTACCTTCAGTTTTTCAGGATTGGAGATGACTTTTCCGCTGTTTATCGAAGATAAGTGGGACTATGGTGAGAGAGAGATGGGATGGATGTTCATGATCATGGGTGCGATTGTCGTGCCACTGCAGGGTGGTCTACTCGGCAGATTAATCAACAAGTTTGGAGAGCGGCGGATCGTTCTCACCGGATTGCTGCTCAACGCGCTCGGTATGGTGCTATTGCTCGCAGCTTACTCCTTTGCATCGCTGACTTTATATCTAACTATTACTGGCATCGGTAATCAGTTGATCCGTCCGACGAACACGTCATGGATTTCCAAGCAGACGCAAATTGGTCAAGGTGCAGCCATCGGTATTATGGACGCATTTCTAAGTTTAGGGCGTATTTTGGGACCGCTGCTCGGCGGTTGGCTCTACGCGAAGGAAGCGTATCCTTACGCTGGACTGGCTGGCATCTTGGTTATTGCGACGCTTTGTCTGTATATCCCTTTACGTCGAATCAGAGATGACGTCGAACATGCATCATGATAGTCCTGTCTCCAATATATCAACCGTCAGGGGTCAAGTTAGAGCCTCATTAGCGCAGGTTGACACTTCACTCTACTTTTCTGAGCCACTCAACGGTGGTAAACGATGTTCCACACGGCGTGTGTTGTATTCAAGCCGATACCGTCGATGCGCTTCGTCGTCTGGATAGTGTTCGTCATCTGGATACGGATAGGCGGACATCCCATGAAATGGCAGCGGTTCAACCGTCTGTGATGTGAGGGTATTGATGTCGCCGCCTTTATCCCATCCGTCGCTGTAGAGGATAAAATCGCGCACCCATCCCTGTTTTAATTCTGGAAGGCGTAAAGCATCAAATTCCACTGTGATTTCATCGCCAGCGTTGAGGATAACATACATATCATCAACCTCTTGTAATAAAGGGTTGACATCCCCGTAGCGGGTGTAATACCCTGCGAGGTCGCGCCACTGTGCATCCGTTGTTACCTTTTGGTAATCAAAGAGGTGCGGTGCGTGCGGGTTCGGACGATACATTTCGGAGAAGCCACGATAGTGCAAATCCGCGCTATCCGGGTTCAACGTTGTCATCTCTATTGGTACATCTTGCGTTCCGACAGTGAAAAACGCTGCGTCCCAATAGATTTGCATATCGGTCTCGATCCGAACGTGTCGGTCATCGGATAGAAATTTGCCCGTCAGATCAACCGTAATCGTCTTGTTCTTACCTGCTGGCAATCCAATCATATCAATAATGGTCTTCCATTGTCCTGTTTCATCTTTTACAGAAACTGAAGGAAAACTGGGATTAATTCCAGGATTTTGGAACAAAGAAACGTTGATGCTGGTATCCGTCGGGAAGATCCACCCACTGAGAAATAGCGTTACAG
>JAPPDN010000865.1 GCA_028824575.1 Candidatus Poribacteria bacterium
CAACACTTTTGTCACATGTCCCGTCTGTTCACCGAGTCGCTCCGCGCTCATTACGGGGACCTACCAAACGCATTTTGATGCACATAACCATCGCAGCAATCGTGATAAACCCTTGCGAGCGGATATGAAACTCATCACCGACTGCTTCCGCGAAGCCGGGTATTTTACCTGCAATAGCCCAGGGCCGCCCTACAATCGACCCGGAAAAACCGATTTTAACTTTCAGCGGGAACAGCCTTTTAATGGGATTGATTGGAGTGAATGTCCTGAGGGGCAACCGTTTTACGCGCAAATCAACATTCCAGACACGCACCGCGTCTTTAAACCCGACCCTGAGCGTCCTATTCCGCCGCAGGATGTCGAATTACCGCCTTACTATCCTGATCATCCGCTCATCCGAAAAGATTGGGCACTCTATCTCGAAAGTATCCAGATTTTAGATAGGAAAGTCGGGCAAATCCTCCAGAGACTTGAGGATGAGGGACTCGCAGAGAATACGATTATCTTCTTCATGAGCGACCACGGACGTGCGCATATTCGTTGTAAGCAATTCCTCTATGATGGAGGCATCCATATACCACTCATCGTCCGATGGCCCGGACAGGTTGATGCTGGTATTATCAGCGACGAACTCATCAGCGGTGTAGATTTCGCACCGACAACGCTTTCGCTTACTGGCGTTGAAATTCCCGATTTCATGCAGGGACAAATCTTCCTCGGTGGAGGCGCAGCATCGCGCGACGCTATTTTTGCAGCACGCGACCGGTGTGATGGAACAGATGACAGAATCCGATGCATCCGGACACATCGCTATAAGTTAATCCGAAATTACCATCCCGAACGTCCCTACATGCAGTTCAATGGTTACAAGAAACAGCAGTATCCGCTCTGGAGCTTGATACCGCTGTTAGCTGCCAACCATGAATTGTCGCCTGCACAACAGCATTTCACGAAACAGACGCGTCCGCCCGAAGAATTATATGATCTGGAAGCAGACCCCTACGAAATAAATAATCTCGCGACCGATCCACATTATGAGACCGTCCGAAGCGAACTCGCCGCGCAACTTGACGCATGGATGACTGAAACGGGTGATATGGGTGAAATCCCTGAATCCTCAGAGATTATGACGTATTGGGACGAAAACATGGCAGAGAGTTTCAAGCGGGGCATGGAAAAACGTGGACTCTCAGACGATATAAGCGATGCGGATTACGTCGCATGGTGGGAAGACCACCTGTTAAAGTGAGGACGGACGAAACGGAGGTGCGCTATGAACGATACGCTCTACGGACATGGTGATGGATTTCTCACACGGAACGGTGGACAGCGTCTCTTTCCAATCGGATTTTATGAACACCCTGCCGAGGCGGACGCGCTCAGAGATATGGCAGAATCGGGCGTTAACCTCGTTCTATGCGGCAGCGAAGAAGCACTTGACCGAGCACAGGCACACGGAATGATGGGGTGGGTCCCGTTGGGTCTTCAGTCCGGGCCGACTCCCGAATTTCAGGAGCGCATCCGAAGCCTTGCAGCACATCCTGCACTCGCTGTGTGGGAAGGGCCAGATGAGGTGGTATGGGGCTTTACCGCCTATAGTGGGCTCTGGAAACAAGATCAGTTAGCCGTGTTCCCGAATAAAGGCGAATGGTGGATGCAGACCCCGCTTGCTATTGAATATTCTGAGGAACGTGCAGCTGAAATTATGCCCAAGATGCGCGGGGCTATCGAATTCATCCGTAGTGTTGATCCTCACAATCGACAGATTTGGATTAATGAAGCGCGCGATAGCGATTTGAAATTTGTCCGACAATACATTGACTTTGTGGACATCACCGGGTGCGACGATTATCCGATTCGAGCAGAGAGTCGGCCCGCTATACGCGTCGCTGACGCAACAGACAGATGGCGACAGGTCGGCAAAGGCAGACCTGTGTGGATGGTGCTTCAGGGGTTTACATGGAGCGATTTAGATGATGGCGACACCGACATCACAGCGTTTCCGACCTTTGCTGAATCGCGCTTGATGGTGTATGCTTGCATCACACACGGTGCGAGAGGCATCTTGTATTGGGGCTCCAGTTATATGAAGTCTGAGGGAAAGGAGGGGTTTCGGAAATCGCTTTACGCTCTAACGAGCGAACTCGCCGCACTTCAGCCCTTTCTTACGGCACCCGTCGAATCGTATGTCACAGTGAACCTAATTGATGATGGACGCACCGATATAGCTCCGCCTATGTCAGTGCGTGGTGTAAGTATTACCGCGCGTAGAACCGGACGCGACTGGCTCATTGTCCTCGTCAACGAAGATGAACACCCTCACATGGGCGTGGAAGTTGCCGGATTGGATGCCCTCAACGGCACCGAATTTGTGGAACTCTACGGTGAAGAGAAAACTACCGTGTCTGATGGGTCGTTTTCGACAAGAATACGTCCCCTTGAGGTCAAACTCTTCGCAACGCACCGAAAGTGGGAGACCGACCGGCGGGAGGGCAGAGACTTTGAAAAGTGATACGAGAAAACGCTTCGGATTTGATGCACCAAAACATAAGCCGATTGAGGCATCGATCCAATGGGCGGCAGAAAACGGATTCAGATATATCGATTTCCAAGCCGATGTCCCCCCGAATGACATTGCTGCGTTTGACACAGCACGTGTCAGTACAGTGCGCGACCTGTGCGAAAGGCATGAAATAGCTATCGGCATCCATCCATCTTCCGCAATTAATAACGCCGAATATGTACCCCTCATGTCTGAAGCCGTTGACAGTTATCTCTATGCGAATTTGGAACTCGCGCAGCGGCTTGGTTGCGGTTGGCTCATCGGGCATGGCGGTTATCATTTCGGTGACCTCGCCCAACGCCGAGACGCCGCCATTGAACGCATCCAACGACTGGTCGCGCGGGCAGAACAATCGGAAATAGTCATCTTCTTTGAGAACCACAACCGAGAACCGGAACACGCCGAGATCCACTACATCCCCCATAACGTCACCGAGACGCACTGGTTTTTCGACGAAATCCGTTCCCCATATTTCAAGTGGGCATTCAATGTCGCACACGGACATCTCGTGCCTGAAGGCTGGCAAGGCTTCTTAGACGCTTTCGGCGTAGAGAACATCGGTCAGGTCCGCCTCAACGACAATACCGGTGAGTATGAAATCCATCTCGTTCCCGGCGAAGGCACGATCGATTTTGTGGATCTATTTGCACAATTAAATAATCGTGGTTATGACGGTTGGTTCAGTCTCGGCTTCGGCAACGATGCAGATAAAATCCGCGTCCGAGATGAGTTTGCTGGATATTTATAGATATACTGATGATCGGATGCCCTCTTTTGTAGGATATGCTGTTAGCTTGTCCGTCTTTTGTAGGATATGCTGTTAGCTTGTCCCTCTTTGTATAAATATAAATTAACGATAAAACGAATAAACCGACACACCCCAGATAAGCCGGATTAGCACCCACGTGCCGCCTACGACGAATTGCCCAAGAATTAGTCCCAAAAAGAGCGGTAACACCCGATGATAGAGACGGATGCCACCGAACCGTAAAATGAGGTGTTTGATGCCCCAACTAATAAAAACGGAAAACCAGAGCCAACCGAAGGTCCACATACTACTCGCCACAGCATAGCCGGTCGGATGGAAGGGAAACATCGGGAAACGAGTACGCATCCACCACAGTAACCCCGTAAACAGGAACCCTACACCCATAAATGTAACTGCTGGGATGTTTGTCTCACTTGGATAATAAAGCCAAGTACGTAATCTGTGATAACCACCATTTCCTAAACCCGGATTCGCACCAATGTCATAGGATACAACCAGATATGACCAAAACGCTGCGAGGATGCCGAAGAAAACACCGCACATTAATGCGACTACCATTCGTCTTGCCCGCATGTTTCCTACCTCCACAAGTTTAAATGCTTCCAGTGTATGTGGCATCGGGTGGGCGCGGTATCCCCGATTGAACGCATAATACAGGGACATCATCGTCAGGCTTGGCGGTGGAATCATGCGTGAACCGAGTGAGTCAATAATAAATTGCCGCGGGTTTGCTACAAACATCTCGTGTGTCGGCGGACCAACCTCCGCGCGGACCCGTGTAATGCCTAACGCCAGAAGATAATAGATGGCAAAATACAACGCGATCATCCAAATTGCCATCCCCCCGCGGTTTGAAAAAATAAATAGGAAAAGAACACCACCTATCAATCCTGCCAGGGGCCACCGGTAATCTGTTGTATCTTGCATTTCAGGTGGAAGATTCCCACCTCTCTTTCCAGTCAGATTTCTAAACATCGCAAAAAAATGTTTACGTCCACCGTAGAGTCCAAAACAGGCAATAGCCAGATACGCCCCTACCCCTTGCGGTCCATCGTAAGGAAACCCCGGCAAAACCTGTAACCCCATCGCACTCCCCAAGACGCGCTCGCCTTTCCAGAACAGGTAAAAGAACCAAAGCGAAAAGGACATCTCTAACGGCATTAAAAATGCAAGTCCCACACCAAATGACAGGATATAGACAGGGGTCCAGCCGATTGCGTTCCACGGCTTTTCAGTGAAATAGATTCCGAGGTTTGCCTTGCGAACTGGTATCTCCGGGAAGGTTGGAAAAAACGCGTGGATGCCGTTAATCAGTTCAATG
>JAPPDN010000292.1:0-1135 GCA_028824575.1 Candidatus Poribacteria bacterium
ATCGGTGGTTTGTCTTACTTCTGACAGATACCGAGTTTCAAATTGAAGGTGAGAAAACGGGGGTCTTGCGTTCCCAATCCGAGGGTGTACCCCTCCGAGGGACAGTCGGGCAACCGTTTGTCTACGAACCTTACGGTTTACGTTTTCAACTTACACAAGGGGAACGGCCTTTCACGCCTGGTGATAGATTTAGTTTTGAAACCCGACCCATTGGTATCATTCGGGCGACAACCGACAGACTGGGACCGGTCACACTCGTGTACAGCGACGACACTGTGCCACCAGATATCCAACTCACTATTGGTAACCAGCAGCACTTCGTGCCGGGAGATGCAACAGACCCCGAACCTCTAATTGGCGCGACGCTAACTGATCCGAGTGGCCTTGATTACCTTACACGACCCCTGCTGTTAGAGTTGGGGAGCGTATCAGGAGAATATGAACGTATTGTACCAGAAGCGTATCAATTGACGTATCACCCGGGTTCCAATCAACTTGTTTTGACCTATCCGTCTCCAGAACTTGAGCCACGCGCGTACGAACTTCGCTTGACAGCAAGCGATGTACACGGGAATACTGACACGAAACGCATCACATTTCGGGTTCATGATGACTTGCAGCTGCTATCGTTTCTGAATTATCCAAATCCATTTCCGCGTAAAACTACGATCACGTGTGAACTAACGGCACCCGCTGACTCGATTGATGTGAAAATCTATACGTTAAGTGGAAGATTGATTCGGGAACTCTCTATACCAGCGACACCTGGATTCTTGATGGTGGAATGGGATGGTAGGGATGCAGATGGGGTTGAAGTCGCAAATGGTGTTTACTACGCCAAACTCAAAATCCAACGTGAAGGTGAAAAAGACATTACCGAGATACTCAAAATGATGAAATTGCGTTAATAGTTGTCAGTTTTCAGTTAAGAGGTTTTCTGTGGTGAGGGCGACATATTTTCCTGCCACAGGGAACTGACTGACAGTTGAAACTGAGAACTAAGAAACTGAGAACTGAATGTTGAGAGACGAATGCTGAAAATCGTAAAGAAAAATATCTTGTGCCTCATTGTGTCTGTAATTGCGTTGTCTGTTGGTATCCAATCTGTGGATGCGAAGTATACCGCGGACTTCTT
>JAPPDN010000292.1:1145-4641 GCA_028824575.1 Candidatus Poribacteria bacterium
CTTCTTAACGCTTGGTGTCGGTGCTCGCGCCCTTGCTATGGGCGGTGCGGGGACTGCCTTGAGTGACAATGCCTACGCGGCTTATTGGAATCCTGCTGGACTGGGATACCTCACCCGATATGAAGTCAGTTTCATGCATTCCACACTCAATGGAGAGGACGCGTATGACTTTGTGAGTTATGTCCATCCGATTAAAAAACGAGGTGCGATCGGTGTAAGTTGGCTACGCGTCGGCGTTGACGATATTCCTATTACCAGTCTACCGATAGTCACGCGTCCTGTCGGACCTACAAACCGTCCAAAAGTGGTGGGGACTTTCAATAGTACGGATAACGCGTTCCTCCTTGCATCGGGTTGGATGCTCCCTTCTTTTCACGGTATTGATCTCCGTCTTGGTAGCACACTCAAACTTCTCTACATGAGCGGATATCGGACAACAAACGCCATCGGTGGCGGTGCAGACATCGGTTTTGTTGCGATGACAAATCCAGAAAAATCGCATCGTCTGACGCTCGGACTGCAAGCCAGCGATGTTTTTCGGACAAAAATCTATTGGAACACACCGCCACCATCAGCAGACCTGACATCCCACACCGAGACGATACCACCGCATCTGAAAATCGGTATTGCAACGACACACACACTTGCCATTTTCCGTAGCACCCTTATCTTGGCTTTGGATACCTATATCAAAGACGGTGTTGAGTTGCATGGCGGTGCCGAATGGACGCTCTTCGATCTACTTTCGTTGCGTGTTGGCTTTGATGAGCGTAAAGGAATTGAACGCACTCGGCGTTTGACAGCAGGCGTTGGGTTGAACCTCCGGTTCGTCACCGGTGCAGGCGCGGGGTTAGACTATGCGTTTGCAAACCATCCGGCATTAGGTGGCAGCCACCGCATGTCTCTCAGGATTAGGTTTTAATAGTTATCAGTTATCAGTTGTCAGTTATCAGTTACGAGGACTCTTGTAACTGACAACTGGTAACTGTTAACTCATTCAACTGATAGCTAACAACTACTTAATGGCTTCATCCCAATCCCATAGGAGGATTATGCCGTCTTGTCCTGTGCTGACGAGTGTTTTTCCATCGGGTGAAAATACCAGCGTTCCTACCGGTCCTGCATGTCCATCGAGTGTTGTGAGTTTGTTCCCCGTTGTCAAATTCCATAAGTTGATCGCACCGGTTCTAAGTCCAGCAAGAAGCACAGTACTATCGGGTGAAAACACTAAGGTTTCAACACCGCGGAGTACTACTTCCTTAAGACGTGTCTTTTTATGGCTTCCCAACACACGGATACGTTTATAACTCCCGACAGCAAGCAAGGTGCCATTTGGCGAGAATGCCACCGCTGTGATAGCGTCGTGATACGTGGCACTAATTTTACCGGGTTCCGTCTTTACTGCATCATCCTGTCCAGCAAAGAAGGGAGCTAACTCGGTACCAGTTTCCGCATCCCACACCTGAACCCTTCCGCCCATGGTTCCACTGACAAGTTTTTTCCCGTCAGGTGAGAATCCCAAAGCACTAATTTCAACCATGTTATGGAACATCATGCCTTGCGGAAATTCCAAAGCACGCTCTCCCTCGGTCTGATTGGGTTTCTTATGAATAACGTTTCCATCTAAAGGAGATATATTGAGACTGCTGCCTGTCTCTGTATTCCACAAGTGAATTTTACCCGAGCCGCCAAAAGCTACCGTTTTTCCATCAGGTGAAAAAACCATACCTTTTGCCCCTAAATTGATATTTGTTAGGTTTGCTAACTCACCCCCTGTACTAACATCGGTTAGACGAATCAGAGGATCCGACTCATACGTAGAAATCTCTGTCCCTGAACCTACTTCAAAGCATATACTACCTTTCTTTACACCAAGACTGGCGAGTTTGGTTCCATCCGGTGAAAACGCTAAAGTCGATAACAAATCCCGGGATCCTGAAGTCTGTAAACCCGTTTTTTGCGATGTCTTCATATCCCAGAGGGTAATTACCCCGTTAAACGCAACGCTTGCAAGCATGGAACTATCTTTAAAGAAGGACCCTGCTTTCACCCACTGCGTATGTCCGATAATATGGAGGGGCAGCAAATCTCCGGTTTCTGTGTTCCAGAACCTGGTTGTGCCATCTGAACTTCCACTTGCAAGCGTGCTGCCGTCAGGTGAAAACGTTAGCGCAGCAATGCTATTTAGATGTCCGGTAAGCTTCATGATCAATTCAGCAGTGGCTGTATCCCATAACAGGATTGTCTTATCGGTACTCCCACTTGCAAGCATTTTTCCGTCCGGTGAGAATGCTAACACATTTGTCCAACCCGTGTGTTTCCGGAGGATAGCTAATTCGTTATTGGTGGCTGTATCCCATAATCGGACGGTTTTATCTTTGCTTCCACTTGCGAGTCGAGTGCCATCCGGCGAAAATTCCAAGATTAACACGTGAACACCCTCATCTGGGAGGAAAAACGGTTGATCGTGATTATCCTCTTGAATTGCCAACCTGTCCTCTATTGGGGGTAAAAGCCCACCGTGACCGCTGAGGGTAGACAGTTTTTTCCCAGTTGTTGTGTCCCACAATTCGATCTTTCCGTTCTCACCGCCAACGGCAAATTTATCGTGCGTGAGTGCGTACGGTTCAGGAGTCGATCGATGCTTTATCACTTCCCAAGATCGCTCTTTGATATTCTTTACATTTCCTTGTCCGGTTTCAACATCTAACCTACCAATTGAATCTCCCCAGTTCCCCAAACTGAGCAACGTTTTGCCATCTTCAGAGAAGCGTAGGGCTGAAGCATGAGGAAAGTCATCGGTAAGTGGCACTCTGTGATTTGTAGTTATCTCCCACAACTGGAGTTCCTTTACACGGAACCTACCGCCGCCCGTATACTTGCTGCCACCACTGGCGATGAATCGTCCATCAGGCGAAAAAGCGATGGATTGGCACATACCAGGGAACATGGAGATTTCTTTTGCAGTTTGAACATCGTAAAGCCACAAACCGATGTTACTTCCAACAGCGATTTGTGTGCCGTCTGGTGAGAATTGAATGGCATTAATCCCGCCTTTTCCGAATCGTGCTTTCGCTGCTTTGGGGAGTTGCCATTTTGTATAATTTTCGGTTGGTTCGTCTTTTTCTGCTTCCACTGCGAATACAGCGGAGCCGATTAGCAGTGTAGATATCAGTAGAAACCTATAAAACCTATCCATTATTTCCTCCGCTCGTGTTTTTGAATCAGAAGTATCGTAGAAGGCACACGCTTATGTTAGAGGCACATTAAGTGTAAACCTGCATTCAATTAATTATACACCACTAAAGCGGAAGATTGCTAAGTAGGTAAGGGCTGTTTTGACAGTGCTGGTCACTGTTTTTCGATGCCATGCAAATCTTGCAGGGTTTTATCCCAATCCCATAGAAGTATGGTTCCGTCTTGTCCGGTACTAACGAGCGTCTTTGCATCGGGTGAGAATACTAACGTCTCTACTGTTGCGGTATGCCCATTGAGG
>JAPPDN010000075.1 GCA_028824575.1 Candidatus Poribacteria bacterium
AGAACGAGAGGCTGTTAAAGAGGAACGCCGGATGCGTGTGGATACCAGTCCGGGCGGCAAACTCTACGAACAGTTTATCGCCGCTGCTTTTACTGCACATCCGTACGGAATGCCAATCATTGGTTGGCCCTCAGATATTGCGATGCTCAATCGGCGCAAAGCGGAAGAGTTTTTCAAGATCCACTATGCCCCTAATAATTCTGTTATGGTGATTGTCGGGAATATAGACATAGACAAAACCGTTGCGCTTATTGATAAATATTTTGGGGATATGCAGGCACAACCGCTTCCGAGTGAAGTAACAACTAAAGAACTCCCACAGGAAGGTGAACGCCGGATTGAAGTTGAATATGACGCGGAACCGCAGCTCATGATTGGATACCATAAACCGACAGTCCCACATTTTGACGATTATGTACTGGATTTTATCAGTGCAATCCTTTCTCATGGGCGCACTTCTCGGTTTTACAAAAACATTGGTGAGGAGGGGATAGCTGTCTCTGTTAATTCAATAAATGGGTATCCGGGCGCACGCTATGACAATCTTTTCGTCGTAAATGGTACACCACGGTCACCACACACGCCCCCTGATGTTGAGGCAGCGATCTACGCAGAACTCGAAAGGCTTAAAACGGAACCTGTCGCGGAGAAGGAATTTAAACGCATCCTTAAGCAGATTGATGCCAGTTTCATCCGGAACCTCAGTTCAAACGCCGGAATGGCACAGCAGTTGGCTTTCTATGAAGGGATCGCTGGCGACTGGCGCTATATCCTGGGTTGGCGCGAGAATATGTATAAAATTACACCTGAGGACATCATGAAAGTGGCAAACACCTATTTCACGAAAAGTAATCGCACCGTCGGTATACTCGTTAAGAAAGCGGCAGTAGCACCCGCCGGTGAAAACACGGAGGGTAATGAATAATGAAAAGACAAACCTATTCAGGACTTGTCATTGCGATACTGATAGTTTGCCTCGTGGTTTGCGGCATTCCGTCTACATTCGCGAAACCGCACGAAGACCTCACCTTTGAACCGATCGAGTTTAAACCGCCTGTGCCAGAGAAACGGATGCTCTCAAATGGGATGGTGCTTTACCTGCTTGAAGATCACGAGTTGCCGCTTTTCAATATCAACGGTTTGATTAAAACCGGGGACATCTACGATCCTGCGGATAAGGTCGGTTTATCATCAATATTCGCAACCGTTATGCGAACAGGTGGCACGGTATCACGCGAACCGGACGCCCTGAACGAGGAATTGGAATCAATGGCGGCTTCTGTTGAAGTCGGCATGTCCCGCGAGTACGGGACCATTAATCTCTCAACACTCGCAGAAGACATCGAGAAGGGTTTGGAAATCTTTTCGGATGTACTGAGGCATCCTGCGTTTCGCGAAGACAAATTGGAACTCCGTAAGCAGCAGTCGATCGAACGTATCCGTCGCCGCAACGATGATCCTATTCGACTCGCGTGGCGCAACTTCTCTGCGCTGCTCTATGGAATCGACCATCCATTCGGACGGTATACCGAAATTGAAGGCATAGAAAGTATTACTGTTAATGATCTCAAAGCCTTTCATGCGAAATATTACCATCCTGACAACATGATGCTCGCGATTACCGGCGATTTTGATACGGAAACCTTGATTGCGCAGCTTGAAAAGGTGTTTGAGGGATGGGAATCCGCAGAAATTGCGTTTCCAGATGTTCCAACGGTAGATGCTACCCCGAAAGCGTCCGTTAATTATATTTTTAAAGATCTCCCTCAGTCAGTGATGCTCATCGGGCATTTCGGCATCAAGCGCACCCCCGACTTTCCAGACTATTTCGCACTCCGAGTCATGAACGATATTCTCGGTGAGGGCGGTTTCACTTCTCGCCTCATGAAGGAAGTGCGTGAGAAGCACGGTCTTGCCTATATGGTGGGCAGTATCATGCAAACGTCGTATTACACGAATCCGGGGGAATGGTTTGCCTATTCACAGACCCGGACCGATAAAACGGCGGAAGCGATTTCACTCATTATTGATGTCGTCAAAGGACTCCGAGATGCACCTGTGCCGGAAGCGGAGCTGCAGCGCACTAAAGATTCGCTCATCAATTCGTTTGTCTTTGGTTTTGAGAGCAGCGCGCAGATCGCCTTCCAGCAAATGATGCTTGCCTATCGTGGTTTCGCGCCAGACTTCCTTGAAACCTTTACCGATAATATCGCTAAGGTCACGGCGGAAGATGTGCAGGCAGTCGCGCAGAAATATCTTCATCCAGACGCATTGACGATTGTCACTGTCGGAAATAAAGATAGTTTCGACCGACCGCTTGCTGAGTTCGGGGAGGTTAACGAAATTGAGATAGAGCAACCTGCTCCTCCGCCGCCTGCGGAACCGATGCCTGAAGCGAGTGAAGCGGACATGGCGAAAGCCAAAGAAATCCTCGCTGCAGCAGTAGAAGCGCATGGTGGACTTGAGAAGTTGCAAGCGGTGAAGAACGCTGTTATGGAAATAGATATTTCAGCCAATTCACAGGCAGGTCCCATGCAGGTAGATGCCAAGTTATACTACTTCTTCCCGGACAAATTTAGGCAGGATTTAAAGCTGCCCCAAGGCGAAATGGCTTACGTCTATGACGGCTCCGCCGCTTATGCGATGACACCGATGGGTGTTCAACCTATTCCACCGCAAATGGCTGACGCTTTCAAGGATAGTATTTTCCGAGAGACCGTGTGGCTCTTGGCGAATCTTTCGCAAAACGATATTCCAATCCAATATGCCGGGACGGAGGACGTGCAAGGCAAGCCTGCGTCTATTCTGCTGATTCCGCAGCCATCGGGCGAAATGTTGAAGGTTTTTGTGAGTGATGAGACCCATTATGTCGTGAAATATGCCTATCGTGAGGCTTCCCAAGGGGTTGTTGCTAACCGAGAGAACCTCATGGACGATTACCGTGATGTTGATGGTGTTAAAATAGCGTACCATACGGTTCAGAATATAGACGGTCAGCTCTTTTCTGAGGGGCGAGTGAAGGGTGTCACATTGAATGCTGAGTTGGACGCGTCGCTATTTCAGGAGCCAGAATGAAAACCTTAGATTTGCGTGTCCGCTACTTTCAGGATAGCACGCCAGCAGATGTACCGTGCCGTGAAACTGCGTTCATCCGGCGTGAATTTGAGATGCCGTTGCCGGTTGATGAGACGGCTTTGGTCCTCGTGGATCTGTGGAACGTGCATTTCATCGAAAGCTGGATAGAACGCGCGGCACGGGTAACGAAGGAGTGTGTTGTGCCAGTGATAGACGCGGCGCGGCAAGCCGGTTTGACGATTGTGCATGCGCCATCGCCACCGGTGGCAGAACAGTATCCGCAACTCAAGCGGCATAAGCCGCCTGAACCGTCTACACCCTCAACGTGGCCACCCTCCGATTTCCGAGGTCGTGGGGGTGACTACGCCGTTTACCGTGGTCCTCGTAGTCAACCGCCGGGTATTGGTATCCATTGGGATAAACTCGCTTCACAACTCGCTGTCTCGCCTGCGATTGATGTACAAGATGATGACTTTGTTATTGCAACGGGACAGCAGTTGCATGAACTCATGGAGGAGCGGCGTATCCTGCATCTGCTTTTTGCTGGTTTCGCAACGAATTGGTGTGTGTTAGGCAGGGATTACGGCATCCGATCTATGTCGAGATACGGTTATAACATTATCCTATTCCGCGATGCCACAACCGGTGTGGAGTTCCCGGATACTTACGATAATCTGTTCACAACAGAGATCGCTATTCGGGAAGTGGAGCAGCAGTACGGGTTTAGTGCCTCAAACACTGATTTCTTTGAGGCGGTTGAGGCATTGCCAGCATAGAATTCTGCTGATAACTTACATTTTCGTTATTAGGCGAGGTCTCCGTGCCTCGCCTCTTTTCGTACGGAAACTTCCTGCTGATGTGTGTTTCTACCCAATGTGTGTTGTCCAAATTTTTATATTCCCAACATTCTAAAAAAACAAAACATACGACTTTTGAAGTACCCATTCGTAGGAATAACAAAACCAAAGTGCATAGGACACAAAATCAAGGATGAAATGATGAAACATACCGATATGCGGGAGAGTATTAATGATATTCTTTGCCTGGAACTTCTCTCTAATTCTCATTCAATTGCTGTTTCGCCTGATGGCAGGCAGCTTGCTGTTGTTGTTCAGAATTATCGTAGACATCAAGCAAGGAGAATATCTGAACGTTTCCTACCATCAGGTTTGTACGTAGAGTTTGAAGGGAGTGAAATTTGGCTTGTTACTGTTAAGAACGGAGAATCACGAAATCTCACACCGAATTGGGGGACAAGTTATAGGCCTGCCTGGTCACCGGATGGAGAGAAACTGGCTTTTTATTCGGATAAGCATGGGAAGGCACAGTTATGGGTATGGGAAAGGGGCGAAAATGAGCCGCGGCTCGCGAGTGAGGTCACAATTCGACCGTTTTTGCTGAGCGGTCCACGGCCGCTTTGGACACCTGATGGAACGCGTATCGTTGTCAAGCTGCAACCGGAAACAGAGGTGATCGAAGAAACACTGCCAAACAGAGAAGCGGAATCTGTTACAGTCTTTGCGAGTTGTGCTCCTGAGGAAACACCTGTAAACAAAGAAAACC
>JAPPDN010000964.1 GCA_028824575.1 Candidatus Poribacteria bacterium
GTGTTTGGTGTGATACACCTTACACATCTTGGGAACCCGAAGATCGGGACATCACCGTTGCCGAAAGCGTTGCTGCGATCACGCGTTACGGATGTAAACATGTTGTTATCACTGGCGGTGAACCCTTTATTCAACCTAAAGAGTTGATGGAACTCTGTCATGAACTCGATAAACGGGGACACCACATTACGATTGAAACGAACGCTACACTGTTCGCGGCGGTTGCAGCGCATCTCATTTCAATGAGTCCGAAGTTACGGAACTCCAATCCATCGGAAGATAATCGCTTTTTCAAACGTCACGAACGCGAACGCATCTGTCCGGAGGTTATCCGTAAGTTTTTGGATGCGTATCCGTGCCAAGTGAAATTTGTCGTAGATACGCCTGAAGATTTGACTGAGATCCAGACGCTACAGACAGAAATCGGTATCCCTGCCGAGACGATTTTGCTGATGCCGCAAGGCACAACGTCTGCCGTGCTACAACAGAAACAAGAATGGCTGGTCAACCTCTGCAAAGAGAACGGATATCGCTACTCCCCTCGTGTACATGTCGATATTTGGGGTGATAAACGTGGTGTCTAACTTCACTTATTTTCAAATTTTACTATAATATCGTCAAAAACATCTTGTAACTGAAAACTGAAAACTTATAACTTATAACTAAAATGAAATATGACATTCTACTGAAAGGTGGCACTGTCATTGATGCCGCGCAAGGTTTGAATGCAGTGCGAGATGTCGCAATTGCTGACGGTGTTATCGCATCAATTGAACCCGACATTCCCGATACCGCAGCGGCACAGACTGTCCCTGTTAAAGATAAATATGTAACACCCGGACTTGTTGATATCCACACACACGTCTATTACGGTGTAACAACATGGGGCATTAGGCCCGATGCCGTCTGCCCGATGGCAGGGACTACCACTGTTGTGGATGCCGGGAGCCCGAGTTGGGTGACATTTCCCGGTTTCCGAGAATTCATTGCCGAACCCGCGCAGACAAATATCCTTACCTACATTCACATCTCAGGCATTGGACTCGTCTACGGACCTGTGGGCGAAATGTTTGATATGGCTTATGCTGATCCCGGACGCGTTGCGGAAACATTACAACAGCATCGCGACATCACCGTCGGCGTGAAAGTACGTCAAGGGAAAGGTCAGGTCGGTGATAACGGTGTTGAGCCGTTGAAGCTTGCTATCCAAGCCGCCGAGCGCGCTGAAACATCTGTGATGTGCCATATCGGTGCTGGTGTACCGCTCCCCGATATTTTGAAATTACTCCGTCCGGGTGATGTGATTACGCACTGTTTCCAAGGCAATGGTGATAATATCGTTGACGAAAAAGGTAGGGTCATCCCCGAGGCATGGAAGGCGCGCGAAGACGGTATTATCTTTGATGTCGGTCACGGTGCTGGCAGTTTTCATTACGAAGTTGCCCAACGTGCGATCGAACAGGGTTTTATCTCCGATGTTATCAGCACCGATCTTCACACTGGAAACATCAACGGTCCCGTCTACGATCTACCGACGACACTATCGAAATTGATGCACTTAGGTTTGTCACTTGAAGAGGTGATTGACAAGGCGACCTTCAGTGCCGCGAAGGCTATTCAACGTGAGGCGAAGCTCGGTAATCTAAAAGTCGGTACCGTCGCAGATGTTGCGGTATTTGAAGTCCTTGAAGGTGAATTTGAATACTTTGACGCGCACGGGACAAAATTTATCGGGAATCAAAAGTTGAAGGCGGCACTAACGATACGTGAAGGAAAGATTTCATGATAATTTCCGTAAGTCCTATAAAAAATACAAATCTATGAACCTCGCGGAGGTCCCGAACTAAAAAATACGTATGGCGAATATAATAAGCAGAAAACTAAGTGGCTGCTATAGGCGAGTTCTGGCTTTTTTATTACTGATTGTAGGCATCAGCTTGATCGCTGTAGTTGTACTCTACCGCCAGGTCGGAGGACCTGAGGGTGCCTACCATTGGATGGCAGAACGCGCCCTGAACAGCGTCGAAAAACACCTTAAGTCAGAGGACCAAAGACCTGACGGCATTCCAGAGGAACAGATTGTTGAAAACTTTCAACGCGTCCGTGAAGCGATTCGGAGACGGCAGGTTAACCTGACATCGCTCTATGAGGTGCTAAAATCGTATCAGACCGAGTTTAATGAAAAGAAGCCGTCAACACCGGAAATTCAGACGTTTTTCGGAAAACTTGTGGGTACAGTCCTTGAGAATGCTAAGAGTAAGAACTGATACCATAACGCAAGTTGCCACCTGTTTATAATAGTCTTCAATCAAGAAATGCGTATAATCCTGTCCATCCTCTTATTCTGAAAATCTTGATTTAAACCTCTACTGCCTTAGGGAGAAAAACCGCCTATCATCTCCCGTATCCGATTTGTGCAAATATCGTCGCTTAGATGTATATCAGTAACATGTGTGAGCGCGCTTTGGAATCTCGCCTGTGCATCGCCCCACGCCTCAAGGAGTATCCGGCTTTCGGTGGCTTCGGGCTGCGCGGTAGCCTGCAAGAGTTGATGGATAACCGAGAGGTAGAACAATAGGTGATGACCGTCAACACGCGCCGCGACCTCTGCGGGTGGACAAGTTTCGCGGTGTGTACTTACCCATTCGGCATAGGTATTGACGAGTTCTCTGTCTAAGAGGGAAACGAAATTGCCGGTTTCAAGCGGTGAAACGAGGAAGGCACCAATACTATTGAATAGCTGCACAAGACGCATCGCTTGCCAATTCCAACCGATACTCGCGAAGTCGATAAAGAACGGAGATCCGTCCCGAATGACGATATTCCGAGCGTTGTTGTCCAAGTTGCCAAGTGTTGTCGGCGCATGCTGTAAACGGTTCGCAAACATGTGCCATGTATCTGTGAACCGCTCTGTTTCAGCAGATGACATCGGGCTGTTGTTAAGATGCGAGAGATAACCGACGACTTTTTTGCCCTGTTCCAGTAAATCTCGCAGGATTGTTTGTGCATTAAAACGGAAGACATAAGGTGCGAGTTGTGCCGCATGCGTTGTAAAACAGTTCTCGATCTTACACAATTCTCGGAGTATCGTGTACAGAAGGGCGGTAATAGACTGGGCAGATTTTTCGTGAGACTGAACGAGTGCGTCAAGTGTGAACTCACCACACCACTCTAATAATAGCGAATGGAGGCGTTCTGATTTCCAAATGAGTTGCGGCACTTGACAACCCTTGTCGTGTAAAAGCGTGAGAACAGCCGCTTCAATCTGTAGAGGCGTATGTCCGGCATCGACGACAGGTGTTGTCATATCGTATTGTTTTAGCAGGTACTTTTCAGTATCGAATTTCAGAACGCAGACGTTGTGCCTCTGTCGCACGCCGTGTTGAATCGGTTCAAATTTGAGTGCATCCGCATCTGTTTTGAAGTGTGCAGCGATGTGTTCAATCAGATGTTCCACCTTTTTCCTCCCCTTAAATTATACCACAGTCTCCGATCGAATTCTATAATTTTCCCAGAGTCATTGTAGAAGCGACACTTGCTGATTGCTCGCTATTATTCTCTCGATGACTGATAATTGACCACTAATTTTCCTTGACATCCATCTAAGACGTGTGTTATAACACTTAAACTTGAAATTCAACTGTTTCTGTGGTAAAATATTCGTATCAATTCCGATGAATAGGTGTTCATCGGGCGTTTAAACTTCAATTGTAAATACAACACACCTCTCGATTTGCACAGCGGGTTCTCTCGTGCTGAGAGTCTGATGCAGATGTGAAGGAGGTGGACGCAGAAACCCAGCAGAAGCAGTGTCGCTTCTGCGAACCGTAGGAGGTTTTTTTTGGCTGTTACAATGAAAGAACTCCTTGAATGTGGAGTTCATTTTGGACATCAGACCCGTCGCTGGAATCCGAAGATGGCAGAGTACATTTTCGCCGAGCGAAATGGGATCTATATTATTGATCTACAAAAGACGTTACGGATGCTTGAAGCCGCAGCAGAGTTCGTGCAAGACATCGCTTCAAAGGGCGGCGGGGTACTATTTGTCGGGACAAAACGTCAATCCCAAGAAGCTGTACGCGGCGAGGCTGTTCGATGTGAGATGTACCACGTGAACCACCGCTGGCTTGGCGGTATGCTCACTAATTTCCAGACCATCCGTCGGAGTGTCAACCGTTTAGATAAATTGGATGCCGATGAGACAAATGGGGTCTTTGAACAGATGCCGAAAAAAGAGGTAATACGCCTACGACGCGAAAAAGGCAAACTCGACAATAACCTCAGTGGCATCAGAGAAATGAAGAGGCTCCCTGAAGTTGTCGTCGTAACGGATACACGTAAGGAGCATACGGCTATTGCCGAGGCGAATAAATTGGGTATCCCGATCATCGCAATTGTGGATACGAACTGCGATCCTGACCCGATTGATCTACCGGTCCCCGGAAATGACGATGCAATCCGTTCAATCCGACTTATCTGTTCCGTTTTAGCGGAGTCGGTCATTCAAGGTCGCGGTGGTGCATCAGAAGGTGCAGAGGTCTCAGACGAGGCGGTACAACCTGATGCCACTCGCCCTGTAGATGCCGTGCTTGAAGCCGAACGACATGAGGAAGAGAGTGCCGCGATTCTTGAAG
>JAPPDN010000885.1 GCA_028824575.1 Candidatus Poribacteria bacterium
GATGAAATCACTCTGTCTTAAAGTCCCCCTGATAAGGGGATTTAGGGGGTTTTAATGAATGATGAAATCACTATTGCCAATCAAGCACATTGGGAAGCTGAAGTCATAAAAAAGAACGGCTTTACCGTCCCGTGGCTCGACCTTGATAGAGGCGATATTCTGAAATATGCTGAGGATCGGCTTGATCCGGTGCCGTATCATCTCTACCAAATATATCCAGCGTTCCTGCTCAGAGATGTTGCCCACAAGAACGTGCTGTGCCTCGCTGCAGGTGGCGGGCAACAATCAGCGGTGTTCGGTCTGCTTGGTGCCCGTGTAACCGTGATTGACTTTACGCAAGGTCAACTTGACGGCGATATTGCAGCTGCGAACTACTATGGCTATCCGGTGAAAACGCTTCGCCTCAACATCCGAGATCTGTCCGCAATTGAAGATGCTTCGTATGACCTCATCTATCAAGGGCCTGCTATGAGTTGGGTGCCATCCGTTCATGAAATCTATAGAGGTGTCTCAAGGATCATCCGACCCGGCGGACGGTATCGCGTGGATTTTGGAAATCCTGCCAATCATTTTTGGGAGTGGGATGGTGAATTCTATCGTGTTACCGAGCCGTACGCTGAACGTGTTTCGAGGTATCCAGATGGTGCTTTCGATTTCCGGCACTATTTGAGTGATATATTCAACGGACTCTTGGACAACGGTTTTCGGATTGAGCGAGTTGAGGAACGTTCTTGGACACAGCCAGATATTAATGCTGCGCCGGGAAGCTGGACACATGAAATGGCTTACAACGTGAGTTTTGCCGTTGTTGCTGAAAAAAAGATATAGGTCTGGAAGATGGAGGTTTTGCTGTGGAGGAGGTAAGTCTTCGCAAGGCACGTGCAAGCGACAGCGAATTCATTTTTACGGTAAAGAAGGCAGCATATAGGGAGTATATAGAACAGGTATGGGGTTGGGACGATGATTATCAACGGGAACGACACAATAGAGAGTTCGCTTCGTACGATTTTCACATTATCCAGTTTCGTGAAACCGATGTCGGTTTCTTCATAACATCTTCTACTTCCGACACGCTCAAGGTCAATCAGATCTTTATTCTTCCTGAATATCAGGGGAGAGGCATCGGTTCCGCGTGCATGACCCGTATTATTGATGATGCCAATCTTGAGCAAAAATCTGTGGTACTTCAAGTACTAAAAGTCAATACCCGCGGTATTGACCTCTATCAGCGGTTGGGATTCACAATCGTCGGTGAAGATTCCATATACTTCCAGATGGAAAAATCGCCTGAATTGAGTTAGTAGATGAGTGATTTCAATGATCGCCCCATTTCGAGAGAAGTTGCAGTAGACGATTTATCACCAGAGGAGATTAAGGGTATCACACAAACTGTATTCGTTACGTCTGACCTTCACCCAGCAGCTGATCTCCTTTTCATCTTTGGAACTTCTACGATTGATGGTGAAATTTTGGAATCTGTGGCGCGTGATTGTCAGCAAGGTCACTTTCCAAAAGTACTTGTCACCGGTTTAAGCGGACGGCTTTACAATGAAACAGGCAAACCTGTAGCACACATAATGCGTGATGAACTTATCGCACGCGGTGTTCCATCAGAGGTAATCCTCGTTCAAGACAGATCAACAAACACACTTGAGGATGTTGCCTTCAGTCTTGATGTCTTAGAAAAGCATGGCATTTCTCCTGAGAGTATCGCATTTCTGTGCAAGGCGCACCACAGCGGTCGCTGCCTACGAACCTTGAGAAAATTCTTCCCTTCTCAAACGCTTTCGCCTGTTACTTATGTTGCTGAATATGAAAGGGTCAAAGTATCCAGAGAAGATTGGTATCAGCACGAAGTATCGAGAGGTCGCGTGTATGGTGAGTACCTACGTATCATCGAATATACAAGGAGGGGCGACATCGCGCATCTTTAAGGTAGCAGGCACACGCCGTGTGCCGTAGCCAGAGCATGGAGTTAAGGTAGCAGGCACACGCCGTGTGCCGTAGCCAGAGCGCGTAGATTCATAATGTCCATTAATTTTGTTGAAGCACTCTCCACAGATAACTTAACCGCTATAAAGGCAGCTCCTAAAACCGATGTTCACTGCCATGCGTTCTTCAGTGCAAGACGGGAAAGTATCGAACATTGGCTGGGACACCCCTTGACCAAGCCGCCGCTGAAAATGAAAGGCGTTGAAGGAATGATGGAATACGCCGATGCAGTCTTGGCACCTCACATAAAACACCGGGAAGGTTTCGAGTTCGTCGCTGCATCAGCGATGGACGATGCAATCCAAGATGGCGTTGTGATGCTTGAGATGAGTTTCGACATCCGACTGGCGGAGTTCTATTCCAATGGGATAACGGAACTTTGTGCGTTCACTGAAGCATTGGTTGAGCGGTATAAAGCACAGGTGGATCTGCGTCCAGAGCTTGGCTTTTCGCGTGGAAATGCTGACGACCCAAAACTAATGGCGTTAGCGCACGAAGCGGTGGAATTAGGTTTCTTTCAGTCAATTGATTTATATAGCCGCCAAGAAGTGTGCCCACCTGAGGTTATGAAACCCTTATTTACACAGGCACGCGCCGCAGGAATAAAACTGAAAGCACACGTTGGTGAGTTTGAAGACGCTGAGGAAATCCGACGGACGGTCGAAGTCCTTGATTTAGACGAAGTTCAGCATGGCATCGCTGCTGCTGAATCGGTCGAAGTGATGCGGTGGCTTTCCGCGAATCAAATTCAATTGAACGTCTGTCCGACAAGTAACGTGATGTTGGATGGTGTCCCGGATCTCGCCTCACATCCCATCCGCATCTTGTTTGATAATGGCGTGCCAGTGACAATCAACACAGACGATTTGATGATATTCGGTCAGACCGTTTCCGAAGAATATAGGAACCTCTACCAAGCGGGTGTCTTTAGTGCTGAAGAGTTAAATGATATTCGGCGCGCGTCCGTCACTGGTCTCGGTTAATTAGGAACCTCGCCATTCCGTTGGTGTAAAGGTAATTATCAGCTTTACTACAAATGAAAATTTGACAATGCAAAGTAGATGTCGTATCATTAACATTAGTATCTAAAATCTAACGTGGATAAATCCAATATTTAGCGGTTATCAACCGTTGTTGAAAAACGAGAAAATGACACTTTTACGCTCACACTCCAGCTTACATAGCATGTTTAAACGTTGGCATAATAGGCGACCTAATTGCTTGTGGGGGTGTGCGCGCAAACGGATAACTGAAATATAGATTGAAAATCGTCATTTTTCATTTTTAAATTCCGTTGAAGCCTTATGCACACCGATCCCGGCAGCATAAGGTTTTTTTTTTGCAGTTTTTCTGAAATTATGCAACTTTTCGCTAACGAATCGTGTCATTAACAACAGGGATTTCGTTTCAAGGAAAATATACTCAAAGCGCACTTTTTGACGAGATCTGTTGAGATAAATTTAATTTGAATTTATTTTCGCTTCTTTTGTTAAATGTATTGTTTTCCTTGCAATTACTAAAGTTTGGACACTGTATAGTAAAGCGCGAAACATGTGGACAGGTTTTCAATAAAGGAACCTCTCATCGCTGCTGGCGATGATTGTATCCTCGCCTTGTAAAGATCCCTTACAGAAATTAAAAAAAAATAAACAAATTCTATTCCGTTCAACACACTTGTAAAAGGAGCAAATCTTCATGCGTTTTGTAACCCCCTATTTGAAAATTTTACTGAGCTCTATAGTTCTTTTAATCATGGCAAATCTCGTTGCCGATGCTCAAACAATAGAAGCTATTAAATTCCAAACACCTCCCACGATTGATGGTAAACTCGATGATGGTTGTTGGCAACGCGTGCCAGCAGTTGATGAATTCAAAATCGCTGAGTTAGAGACGACTGTTCCAGACAAAACCGAAGTATTTTTAGGGTATGATGATGAAGCACTCTATATCGGTTTTCGTTGCGCTCAAAAAGAATCATCCATAATTGCGAACCAAACACGAAGGGATGGAAGTTTTCAGTACGAAGACCATGTTGCTGTGTATCTTGATACACATCATGACCGCCGTCGTTCTTATTGCTTTGCTGTGAGTCCACTTGGTATACAGCGGGACGAGAAACAGGGTGACTTGGGTTGGGATGGCGAATGGTTTGCCGCTGCAATGGTAGAAGCATCTGTGTGGAGCATTGAGATGAAAATTCCGTTTGACATGCTTGATTTACCGCAGTCTGCCAAACAGACCTGGGGACTTAACCTCGTGCGCCGCCATCAAAATCTTGATCGCACCAGCATTTGGGCAGATACCGGGGTCAACGTCTCTGATGCGAACCAATTCGGGACGCTGACAAACCTCGAATTCAATCCGAAGGATACTGGCAGAAAGATTCAACTCGGCGGATATGCCTCTGTGAAATCTGAGGACGCTTCCACATCTGAAGCCTTCTCTGAACGATTAACAGGGGCAATAGGTGGTGATGTCGCTTATAAACTCACAACCAGCACCGCTTTCATCGGCACGCTAAACCCTGACTTCAGCCACATTGAATCGGAAGTTCAAGGAATCGTTTTGTCTGATCTGGAGCAACGATTACCTGACCGGCGTCCGTGCTTTCAAGAAGACCGACGAATT
>JAPPDN010000722.1 GCA_028824575.1 Candidatus Poribacteria bacterium
ATTGGCTCGGTCCGGGTTTCTGTCTCGGTAAAGAAATGGGTATCTCTCTGAGTGGACCGGTTGTCTATGCCGATGCCTATACCGATGAACTCAAGAAACTCGTCAAATCTGAAGGACTCATCGCGGAAGCGAACCCACCGGAGGGTATGACGACGATCCGGTTATCAGGGTTTCCTGAGATCAATGTCTGGGAAGCACAGATGACAGCGTTCCGCGAATCCGTCAAATCGGGTGCACCGTCGCTGCTACCACCAGAAGGTGTCCTGCTCACGAACGTGATTATGGACGGTATTTTCCGTTCGCATGCAGCCGGAAAAGAGGTTGCAGTGAGAGTGCCGGAGATTTAGGTATAGCAGTCAGCCATCAGCAGTTAGTTGTTAGTGGAGACGGTATATTTTAGTGTCTACATATTTTTATTTTTGACCATAAATTTATTATGAGGAGATAAGGGTATGACTGTCAAGGTTGGTATTATTGGTACAGGTGGCATTTCACGTGCGCACCGGAGCACATACGAGAAAGTCGGCGGTTTCGAGATCATCGCGGTCTGTGACATCATTAAAAGTAAGGCGAACCAAGCCGCTGATGAGTGGGGCGTTCCGAGAAAGAACGCTTTTTCGAGTTATAATAAGATGCTCGAAATGGACGAACTTGATGGGGTGAGTGTCTGCACTTACAATCAGGGGCATCGGCGACCAACGGTAGCAGCGTTGAACGCCGGTAAACACGTCCTCTGCGAAAAACCGATGGCGGCGACACTCCCAGATGCGACCGCGATGGCGCGGGCAGCGAAGGCATCAGGCAAAATCTTGCAAATCGGTCTCAATCCTACGTTTGATCCGAGGATCCAATTCATAAGAAAAGCGTTCGACGCGGGATTGTTCGGCGATATCTACTATTCCGAATCTGCAGGCTGCAGGCGACGCGGGAATCCGGGACATACGTTCATCTATAAAAAGACGGCAGGGGCGGGTGCAACCGTGGATATTGGTGTCTACAATATGCACGCTTCGCTGTATGCGATGGGGTATCCGAAACCGGTGCGTGTCTCAGCGATTACCGAGGATTACATCTCACAGCAGGATCCGAGATTTAAAGGGATCATGGATGTTGAAGAATTCGGTGCAGCATGGGTACGGTTTGACAATGGCGGTGTGATGGTGTTCAAAATCTCTTGGGCAGTGCATCAGGACTCGCTCGGTGGCAACTTCCATCTTGGGACGAAAGCGGGTTTCTCATTGGGTGGACCAGTGATTTATGCCGACGCGTATGCGGGTGAACTCAAGAAGTTTGTCGAATCGGAGGGATTAACAGCGGAACCGAACCCGCCTGAAGGTATGACGACGATCCAATTCTCAGGATTCCCGCAGTCCGATAACTGGGCGGCACAGATGATCGCGTTCCGTGAAGCTGTCAAAGCGGACGCGCCGTCACCGATACCGCCAGAGGGTGTTCTGCTCACGAATGTGATTATGGACGGTATTTTCCGTTCACATGCAGCGGGGAAAGAGGTTGCGGTGAGGGTGCCGAAGATTTAGGTATTCTTCGGTGTGGTTCGGAACCCGCACAAATGATAATATATTTTGCTGGCGGGGTTTGCAACCCCGCCTTTTTCATACGTGACTCAGACAAACTTAGGAATCGCAACCGGGAGGTCGCTCCTAATAGGCGTTCCTCAATATACTTCTCTAAAAATCCTTCAGATCTCCCCATGTTGTGGAAAGCTTCGTCCCAGGCATTACTGACAATCTTCCCTTGTCTGGAATCCCTTTACCAGTGATGATAATATTATCAAATCTCGCCGTATAACTTGTAAGGCCAAAGCCTACACCTCCTGTAAGAAAGCGATCCAAATTACCTGCTTTCTGATTAATGACTTCTCGACCACCATGCCAGAAAATGAAGTCCTGTCCAGTCTCGACGACTTTTGTGTCATTTACCCAAAAAATGAAGGCACCTCCCTTAACACTTAACTTCAGGGTATACCAAGTGTCTAGTCTCAAAGGTGGATGAGCTTCAAGGTAGAGGATGACTGTGACGAGGTCGTGGAAATCGCCGACACGACAATTTGCGTTTGATTCAGGGAACAAATCGTCACCAATCTCGCAGAACATTAGCCAAGTTTCATTGATCCGCGCTGCAATCACTAAACTGCCGCGACCATGTTTTTGAAGTGGTTTGATCCTAGCTTCGACGGTATAATTTTGCCATGTCTCGTCTCCAATCGTGAGTAAACGTGTCCATCCATCAACACTTATTGCGTGAAGTTCACGATCAATTACCTCCCAAGAGCCCGGTGCAGCATCGTTTCGGATCAGTTCCTGCCACTCTTCTAAATCTGCGTCATCAAAGGTTTCAATAAACGTTCCTGCCAACACAGAGAACGTGAAAAAAAACAGAGCGCATCCAACAATTGTTAATTTCATGATAATGTTCCTTTAACCAGGTTTTATTTTGTATAAAACCGTACCTACTGACTACTGATTGCCGACTGCTATTTTCAAACCGCCTCTACCGTGTTTTGGGACAGATAACAGACATCCGTGCCCGCATCCCCCGCACATCTACCGTCAATTTCTGGGCAACCCTGAGAGAACGTCGCTGTTTTAGTTCATCATCAAGCAGAGCGTCTTGAGAAGTGAGTAGCACCATCCTCCCTCTCGGTTTCAGGACACGCTCATATTCTCTAAGACACTGGCGATACAGATTCGTAAGTTGCGAGACATTTCCGATTGTCTCTCCGAACGGGAGATTACAAACAATTTTATCAACAGTATTCGATCCTAACGGTAAACTCCGTGCATCCCAGTGAAAGAATTGGCGCGGCTGATGTTTCCGTCCGAAATTCGCCACGGTAGCGTCTAAAGCGTCTGCAGAGACATCGCCCCCAATTAAGTATCGATACCGCTTGATAAGTGCCCGTTCCAAAAGGATAGTTCCGGCACCACACATCGCATCCAAAAAGACATCCTCTGGATGGGGTCGCGAAAGGCGCGCCATACTGTATGCTAATGTCGGTTTGAGGGATGCAGGAATGTGTGCGTGTTTGTAGGGACGTTGCGCCATATCGTTTCCTGAGAGTTTGACGCTGATATACCCGTCGTCGCCATGTACCTCTGCCCAGACATCCAATGCTGAGTTTGCCGAGTTCAGATACCAGCCGCGCTTCAATAACGCTTGTTCCACGACGCGCTGGAGGTCAACGCGTCGGAAGTTACGTTTTCCTGAGAGTCGGCTTGTTACCCGAAACGGTGTTCGTTTTCGGACGCGGATCCCTACCTGCCGACAGCATTCAAACATCTCTTTGAAATTGAAGCGTGCAAGTGAACCGCTGAGTGCCGCTAACGAGCTGCGTGAACGGGTCATCTTCGGCAGCTGCTTCAAGATGAGAAAGAGATGTTCGGCTGTCCGCAGGGATAGTAATTCCCGCGGATTCCCTGTGTATTGGAAGAGGAGCCGCTGCGGTTTGCGTTCCAAGATTTTCAGATGTCCTGTGTCGCTAAAACGTTCAGATAATTCTTCGCGTGCAAGGTTTTCTAACCCCGCGCTTACGATAATGGAATAAAGCATGATTTTCTTTCAGTGGTCAGAAGAATAGTTTTCAGATGTCGGTTGTCAGGATTGTACGAAACCTAATAGTTAGGTTTAGAGACTTACTTTGAAGGTGATTCGGGCCAGTTTAAGTGGCGGTGTAGGAAACTGAAGGTGCCATCGGAATTAATCTGATGTCCGCCATCAAAAAATTCTATCTCCGTCCTATCGGCAATGCCCAATCGGACGTAAAGCCGTCGGACGACTGCGAACTCGTGCGCGACCCACTCATCGGGTGCAACGCCGTCGTCGTGTCCGCGCTCCACCATAAACGGGCGTGGCGCGATGAGACCCGCCATCTCGCCGTAGTTGAATGTGTTCCCTAAATCAAACTCCGGCATCTCATATTCACCCGTGAACATGTAACTATACCGAGAATCATAGGTCGCATTTTTGACGATCCATTCGTTGAAATCAGCCGAACAGATTGAGCAGGCGTACCGATCCAGCACTGCGGGGACACGCATGGCTGTCTTGCCACCATAAGATAACCCATAAAATCCGAGTCTATCTGCATCAACGAAAGGGAGTTCCGCTAACCAGTCGAGCGTCCGTTCATGTTGACGGATAATCAACGAAAAGAGCGACCATTTTATCGGGTTCGCCTTACGTTGAATGACGCGGAAGGCATCTTGACCGATGTAAGGATTCTGTGGTGCGTAGGTGATAAATCCTCTATCTGCTAACTGTGCAGCGTAGGAATAATAGACAGATTCTATCTTCGGATCGGCGGTATCCTGTGGTCTCCCTTCTAAGCCGTGTTGACAGACAACAACGGGACGTTGTTCACCGGGCTGCAGATCGTTTGGCAGGAGTAAGATACCGTAAGCGAAAACGCCTTCCCAGACATCAAGGACGACTTCATAGCCTTTCCAACGGGGTTCGTCGTAAATGAGCCGAGTTCTTGGGTTGGCAGGCACATCAGGAGAGGGACATCTACCGATAACGTCATCCCAGAAATAGGTTTTGGCATCCTTACATGTCTCCTCCCACCGTTCGAGCGAAGCGGTATCGGTCTTCTCCC
>JAPPDN010000914.1 GCA_028824575.1 Candidatus Poribacteria bacterium
CCCATATTCTGTAACGTGAAATCCTGTCTCTCGCAACACTGTGGCAAGTGCTATTGGCAGAATTACCTTGTGTGTCGCAAGGAGTTTCGGACTCGCGACGCGTGCTATTGGTGTATACATACCACGTAGATTCGGCGTTACCGTGAACATTGTTCCGCCGGGTTTGAGGAGGCTGTGCATCTCTTTCAAGATCGCATGCGGCGTACTGAAATGCTCGATCAGTCCCATCGAATAGACAAAATCGAAAGTCGCACGGTGCGCTTTGGCAAACGCAAACACATCTTCACAAATAATAGTCCCTTCGGCACCTACGAGGCTGAGATTCCGTTGTGCGAGTTGACACCCCAGTTCAGAAAAATCAACGCCATAACAGTCGCTGTCATAGTTCTGGGCAAGATAGGGGAGCCACAGCGAATCGGCGCATCCCAGTTCAAGCAGTGTCGGATGTTTAAAGTTTGCGAGTGCGCGGTGAAATAACTTAGCAAGTTGGCGGTTTGCCACGTACGCCCATCGTAGGTGCCGAACCTTGTGCTGCTGCCCATCCCAAAGCCTTGTCCAATAGGATTCGTCTGTCAACGGTTTAGTTTGCGAACCCATACTAATTTTCCTCCGGGAGAACTGCATCGTGTTCCAAGATTGGACAGAGGTCACAGAGCCAATCGGCACAATAGTTTTTGTACAGACGGATGACCCCTTGCTCAATTTTGGCGGTCGGTTTTAAATGACGCATCTGCTGCGCCTCAGTGAAAATCTGTTCGTCAACTTTACGGATAATCTTGTTCCCTGTTGATTTGGAACCGACGCTGTAGAGTCGTAGCACCCCATCCTGCAGTTTCTGACTCCCGGCTTCGACTGCCCAGATATAGGCGACTGGTAAGATTTTATTGATAATAATATCCACAGCCCGATTATTGCCAATGAGGCCTGCTTTGCGACTGTTAATCCCAAAGTTAGAATGTGTTTCCCAGTAGCCCGTGGTTTCAAGTGTCAGCAGTGAGCGGAGTTCTTTTTCGATAGTTTTCAGTGCCTTTGGTGTATCGGCAGCAGCTGCTTTTTCACAGGTTGGCAGAAAGTACATCATCAAGCTGCCTTGACAGTGATGAATTAACTGGCTCATTGCCGCAATACGTCGAGTCGGGTGATTCAGGGGTCTGCCAGTAAAACTCCAACGTGCCTCAGTCATACGTGGCGGGAGTTCCGCGTATGCCGAAGCACGCCATGACTCTTCTAAAGCGACAACGCTTGGATCGTCTGTCACTTCTGATGGTAATAGTTTCTCCCGTTGTGATGGCAAAAGACCGGCAACTCCAAAGAGTGTCGCTTGGATTTCTAACTCAGGTTTTTGATCGAAGTCGGCAAAGGGGACATGTTGTGCTAACTCGCGTAACACCTTGCTATTGCGTTCATACCCGAGTGCTTCCATGATACCTTCATAGAGGAGTTGCTCAAAATCGAGGCGTGTTCTTAACAGACGCATTGACTCCGTCTTTTCTAAAAACCGTTCGCGTCCGAGCGATTCAAAAACGCCTTTCAAGGTTTCTATATTCAACTGCTTTCCTGTTATCCGACACAAGCCATCGGTTGTTGTGTCTTTGGCATCGTCGTACAGGTCGCCGGTGTCTACAGCGACCCATTTCAGCAATTCTACGGTTGGGATCCGCTTTCCGTTCTGAAGCCGTGTGCGTAGGTTAAAATCGTCATTAAAAAGCACCGCATGCACAATAACGCGATTGTATCTGGAATTGAGATGGTGTTTATGTGCGTACCACTCTGAAGATCGGACGTGAATTTCGACATCGCCGACATGAAGTTTGCCATCAATCTCAATTTCGGCGTGCATAAAATCGGGGCCTTCGTTATGGTTCCAAATGCCAGGCTTCAGCACGCGAATTACCCGCCTATCAATTGCCTCCATATTGGTATCAAAGAAGTGTTTCTCACGCCACCATTTTTGAACACGTGCCTCGTCGATTCTGTCAAGGTCTGGTTTGTAAGTCTCGTCAATCTCTCTGAATTGTTTGGGGGCATGTTCGGTTTTAACCAGATCGTTCATATATGTTTCCATTTGTTTCATTTACTTCGCTTGCTGAATTTCACTCAGGAGTGCTTGTGTCGCAACAGCCGGTTCAGGATGCGCACAAACAGCAGAAATCACAGCGATACCGTGTGCACCGGCTCGAATTACATCACCCGCGGTCTGAACAGTAATGCCGCCAATCGCTATAACTGGACAAGCAGCGATGTCGCACATCCGGCGGAGTCGATCTAATCCCTTAGCCATTTCCGCGTCCGGTTTTGAAGTGGTACCATAGATAGGACCGAATCCAATGTAGTCGGCACCTTCCGAAATAGCTGCGAGTATTTTCTCCTCAGTTCGAGCGGATGCCCCAATGATGGCTTTCGTAGAGAGGATTTGTCTCCCGATAGAGACGGGCATGTCGTCTTGTCCGAAGTGTGCGCCTGTTGCACCGACAGCGAGTGCGATATCTGCTCTATCGTTTACAATCAACGGTACATTGTGCTGCTTGCATACTGCCTGCATGCTTTGGACCATTGTTATCAGTTCCCGCGTCGTCCCCTGTTTCTGTCGAAATTGCACTGTGTCCGCACCGCCCGCGATTGCGAGTTCCGCGAGTTCCGCGTGTGTGAACCGGGATTGTAGCATCGTATCCGTGATAACGTGAAGAACACCGATATTTTTCATTTGGTTTGTTACGTAGGATGTGATAAATTATAGTCATCGATTCTTAATTTAGTATACCACATACAGGAGATGCTTTGTGAATAATTTATTATTTCAATCTGGAGATAAGGTGCTTTTTATTGGCGATAGTATTACGGATTGTGGACGACGAAACGAACACGCGCCTTTCGGACACGGGTACGTCCGCAAAATAACTGAACTCATCACGGCAAAATACCCCGAACGCGACATTACTTATGTCAACAAAGGCATCGGCGGGGATATCGTTGAAGGTTTGGAAGAGCGGTGGGATACCGATGTGATTGCCGAAAAACCGAATTGGCTCTCGGTGAAAATTGGGATCAACAATGCCAGTCGGCAGTATGCAAACGATGTGTCCACGGGAGAATATTTACCGATTTGGGAGGCGTGCTACCGACGGATTCTTACGCGTGTGAAAACTGAATTAGACGCGCCTCTTTTTCTTTTTGAGATCTTCTATATTGAGGAAGATGTTGACGAGCCGCGCCCGTTAGCTGTGGACGCTTACAACGAAAGTATACATACGCTCGCGGAAGAATTTGATGCGAGATTGATACCGACGAATGCCGCTTTTGATAAGGCAGTCGCTGCCCGTCCCGGTGCTCTTTGGACAACCCAAGATGGCGTTCATCCAAATCCAGAGGGTCATACCTTGATGGCATTGGAATTTCTAAAGCAAGCAGAATGGTAAATTGTCCTCGTATTATTCAGTATTGCTAAGGCACGGACACTTCAGTCTGGCGATTCAACGTTTCGATTAATGCCTGCTCGTGGTGTGTGTTATACTCGGTGGCAAATCGCCGCGCATCGGTCCGATTGCCCCAGTAAAATCGCCATCCAATTAGAGAGATGCCGACGCAGTCCACATATCGGCGTTCACGTATAGCGTCCACTGCAAGATAGATGAACGTTCCGTTGAGTGCTGCCGCGAGGAGTCCCTCTCTGATTTTTCCAGCATAAAACTGCCCGCTCCCCGGAACAACTGTCGAAAGCCAATCTGCCACCTGCGGTGATTTCGTCGGCAGTGGTGTCTCTTCGAGAAGTATGTCGGCTAATTCACGCGCCTTTTTTCCGCGGTGTCCACCCGTTTGAGATGTACCTGCTTGCCGTAATTCTGAGATCGCTTTGTTCCAATCGGTGGTGTGGATGTAGCACCAACCGCGTAGGTAGTGCGCTGCTTCTACAACTTCCGGAGCGTTCGTCGTGTGCAAGAGTCCAAAGAGGGTCGTCCGCGCCAGCGAGTACGCGCCCGCATCAAAATGGAGCTGCCCAAGCATCAAGTGACTCTGAAAACGCAATGGTGAATTCGGATGCTTGGTTGAGAACTCGCGAAATAACGCTTCAGCATGCGTAGTTGCACTTTGATAATAATAGCTCTGTGCGATCCGGTAATCCGCTATATCCCTGAATTCCGTATTGGTATCATAAAACAGCAGCCGCTTATACGCAAGTCTCGCCGCTTGATAACCACCTGATTCAAAAAGTTGTTCTGCGTAACGGTATTGCAGATCCGCTGTCTCAGCAGAGATGCCCGCTGCAAAAACCGTAATGGAGATTAATAGACAATATAGTGATTTAATCAAAATATATTTCATAGGTCCGAGGTCGGAAGTTTAACCGATATGATTTAGAGACTTAAATCAGTTAAGTAATCAGCAATCTGCTTGGGTTGTCCATCAACAGTTGTTTCCATTGCGGCGATGACAAGCACGAAACTTTTGATATTGTCCTCAACCCGTGTTTTAGAAGGTTCGCCATCGTCAAGCCAATTGAGGAATTCATCGAATAGATGGTGATGATGTTCATACCGGACGGGTGGTGCTGCGTAAACTTCCGGTTCACCACCGACACGGCGGATAACCATCTGGTTTCCACCTGCG
>JAPPDN010000978.1 GCA_028824575.1 Candidatus Poribacteria bacterium
CATCCGGTGCACGCCGTTTTGGTGACACGCGTCTGCCATAGCGACCGCCTCGTCAGCATTCGCAGCAAGCGGTTTTTCACAAAGGACGTGTTTACCGTGTTCCGCTGCTTTGATTGTCCATTCAGCATGGAGTGAAGGGGGTAAAGGGATGTAGATGGCATCAAGTGAGTCGTCGGCAAGGAGTGCGTCGTAAGTGCCGTAAACTGTGGGAACGTTGTGATCTGCTGCCCATGTTGCAGCGCGTTCTTCGGTCCGACTCGCAACTGCAATTAAATCGGCATTTTCGGCAAGGTGCATCGCGCGAGCAACCTTCGTGGCAATATTAGCAGTGCTGAGGATGCCCCAACGGACCGGGGATTTTACTTCTGTTGTCATACCGTTCTATCTCATATTCTGACGTTTCGATTTCCTATAATATACCCGATAATAGGAAATTAATCAAGCGCATAGGTATCAAAGAGAAACTCTTTTTTAATTTCATTTTCACAGCGAAAATGATATAATAAAACTATAAAATAGGAAACATACACCGTGTGCTATTCCTTGACAACCAAACTAATAGGCACACACAATGTGCCGCCAAAGGAGCATTATGTCCATTAAAAAAATCATAACTTTCGCGTTTCTATCCGTGATTATCGGATTGATTGCAGGACTTTCTGCCTGTGAACGGGTCTCACAAATTACGCAGCCTACTACATCTCAGATGGCAGAACCGAGTGGAGAAATTTCGATCGGTGTTGTCTTACCTTTAACAGGACGCCTCGCTGACTCGTTTGGCATCCCAATCTCACAAGGCTTTGAGTTGGCACGCAGTGAGATTAACGCTGCACACCCCAGTGGAACAAAACTCAACTTTATTATTGAAGATGATCAGAGCACTGTAGAAGGGGCAGTTGAAGCCTTTAATAAACTGATTGAAGACGGGGTATCTGTTATCCTTGGACCTGCTACTTCAAGTCAAACTGAGATGACTTTTCCGGTAGCACAAGAAAATCAAGTTGTGGCGATTAGTCCAACATCCTCTGCCCGCGGGCTCAGTGCGATCGGAGATTATGTTTTTCGCGTCGCGCTGACGACAGATAAACTTATTCCCCCCGGCATTGAAGTCACACAGCCAAAACTCGGCTATCAACGCGCCGCTACAATGTATGATGAAACCGATCTTTTTTCCACCGACGGGGACGCGTCCGTGCAGGAAGTTCTCGCTGCGAACGAGGTTGAGGTGATAGCGACTGAAACCTTCCAAAGTGGGGATACCGACTTTTCCCAACAATTAACCCGAATCCAGACCCTGAATCCCGATGTCATTTTTGTTTCATGTTTATCGCCGGAAAAGCCTGGGATTCTCATGCAAGGGCATAAACTTGGTATATCTGCTCCCTTTATCGTGCGGACATTGACTGCAGCAGATGTGCAAGCCGCAGGGGCAGCCGCTGAGGGGGCGATAACTTTTGTAGGGTGGGGTGCTGCCCTTGACACACCAGGAAATCAAGCCTTCGTGGAGAATTATAATACCAAATTCAAAATAGAACTCACCAACTACGCCGCGCGTTCGTATGCGACACTTCATATTCTGGCGGAGGCGATCGCGAACGCAAAATCAAGCGACGCTGCTTCAATTCGAGACGCACTGGCAAGCATCAAGGATCTCGACACAATCCTGGGTAAATTCTCTTTTAATGCTGATGGGGACGCAGTTTATGATGCAAAGGTTTTGATTGTCAAGGATGGCAAATTGGTCCTCTTCGAGTAATCAAAATACATCCGGGCGCGCCCACACTTCTGAGCGCGCCCGTTTTATTCACCAAAGGTAACGACCGTGCAGAACTCACTGGACCAGTTTTATACGAAACCAGAAGTCGCAACAGCGTGTTGGCAACACTTCATTGACACACTTTCAACCCTAAATCGAAGCACCAACGACCTATTTTTTGTAGAACCCGCTGCCGGCACCGGAGCATTTTACGAACTCCTACCCTCACAGAGACGATTCGGCATAGATCTTATACCGAAATGTGACGATGTAAAATCCGAAGACTTTTTTAAAGTCACCGACTTCCCGTCTGCACCCAGAGACACTGCGGTCATTGGCAATCCACCCTTTGGCAAACGTGGAAAATTAGCGATAGATTTTTTTAACCACGCCGCCCACTTAGCAGACCTTATCGCATTTATTGTCCCTGTCAATTTCCGAAAATTTACCACCCATAAGCGGCTTGATCCGAGCATGCGCTTTATCAGCAAATTAACGCTCCCAAGAGATGCTTTCCACCTCAATACAGGGAAATCCTACTCGGTAAATACAGAGTTTCAGATATGGACTCGCTTGGCAAGCACGCATCAAGATATGCGTCAATATCAACCCTTACCCATCCAGCACCAAGATTTTCAGATATGGCAGTACAACAACACACTAGATGCCTTGAAAGTCTTCCAGAACCCTTTCGATTTTGCTGTGCCGTGTCAAGGCTGGCAAGATTATTCGCGTAGAGAGACAGATGAGAAACAGTGTGAAAAGAGTAAGCAGTGGATACTTGTAAAAGCAAAAAATCCTACCGTCTTATCACGTTTGATGAAGATTGATTACGGACATCTGGCACAGGAGTGTGCCACGGCTGTCCCCGGCTTTCGGAAGGGTGATTTGGTAAAAGCGTATACAGAACACTATGGAAAATAGCGTCTAAAAAGACGACTAAATCTGTCCCCAAGTTATCGTCAATATATCTGCTGGTTCGACAGCACTCGCATTTAAGTTCGGAATATCGGGCCCCGTGATGCGGACGTTATCGTAATGCACAATTTTGTCCTGATTACCCAGTGCTACCGTTCCGCTTTTGTACTGATTATCCTTTGCCTCAATCATCATTTCCCCGTCATAGAAAACCTTGATGGTGGTACCCGAAAAACTCAATTTGACCGTGTGCCATTTATCCACTTCTGGCTTATAAGGGGCTTCCCCGTGGTTTTGCAGGCCGGTATTAATATCCCAACCCGGATTGCTAAACAGATTCATCTTTGCCGACCCCGGATATAGCCAGACAACATAATGTGAACCTGTCTTAAGGTCAACGCGCCCACGGACACCACCTGGGAAATTAGCGATTTCTTGGTGCCGCACATCAACCTCCACGTCATAGTCTGTCCATTTGTTTGGGTCACCAACCTTTAACCCTTCGCCGGTAAAATTGAACTGGGAGATTGCCTCGTTCCACGCGAGTCCCTTTGGATCAAAAGTGACGAAAGTGTTCCCTTTCTCTATACCCCAGAAGACCTTGCTATCTTCATTCTGTGGGGAGCGTTCCCAGCCTTCTGTATCGCCATCATCAAAGTCATCGAGGATTTCCCCGCCAAAACTAAGGAGAACTGATACAAAAATCAAGATGGGAACAGAAATAGCAATTGGCGTAAAAAGTTGAATCGTCGAAAACTTTCTTGCACTTAACATTTTTATCTCCTTCGTTGTTTTAATCTCAGAGGATTTTGTGTAAATAATGGTATTGAAGAGTATACCAGAATCTACAAAAAATGTTACAGTTATTTTCACGCCCTTGTCTGACGTATAAGGACCCCGACTACATCCGGAGGTTTCCATCCGTTACTGGGAAGGCGGAAGGGCAAACTAAAGAACTGGATTTTGGCGGGTAAAGCTGATAAGTTACTGAGTTCAAACCAACAGCCTACCCAAACCGCTCGGGACGATAAGGCGCAAACCAATCCACCCGAACATTGTCCGCGATTTCTAACATCGCCATCTCACCCACCAAAGGGGCAAGCGTCACACCGCTGTGCATCAGCGCAATATACAGGTTCGGTACGGCTTTAGTGAACCCAAGTACCGGAAACCCGTCAAGCGGCATCGGACGATAGCCGACAGGCGTCGGAATCGCCTTGGCATCCGCTATCGCTGGCAAATAGGTTTTCGCACGTTCAAGAAGTGCATCGGCATGCCGTTGCGAGTCATCACGGTTGATTCCTTCTTGGGTTCCCTGCCCGATCCTGAGGCTCCCGTCAGATAGTTGGCGGAGGTGGAGGTGTTGATGATGTTCATCTGTTGACGGTGCGTGGATGACTGCCACATTGTGTAAAACTTCAGCACACGGTGTTGTCTTAATAACAATACCAGGACTCCGTTGCTGCGGGATATGGGCTTGCGCCAGAGCAGCCAGTTCGGTCGTTTGAACACCGCTTGCCAAGACAACAACATCACACGAAAACTCTCCATTGGTCGTTTTCACAGCGGCGATATTGCCGTCACGAATGACAAAGCCTGTAACGTTGGTTTGCGCATACACAATCGCCTCTGCCTCGCGCGCACGCCGGAGACAAACGTCAATAAATGTATCGGTTTCAATATGGATATCCGCTTCGGAGAAGGACGCAGCTAACACAGTCCCAGGGTGTAGACGTGGTTCAAGTGCTAATATTTCGTCTGAGGTAATAAGACGACACGGGTAACCCCATGTCTGGATCTGTTGGACACGTTCACGCAGCTGCGTCGCACGTCGCGGGTCGTTCTCCCACCGCATTTCACCGCCGTAGTGGATACCAATATCCGCATCAAGTTGATATGCCAACCGGTACCAC
>JAPPDN010000429.1 GCA_028824575.1 Candidatus Poribacteria bacterium
TTTCAATCAAATACCTGATAACACAACGCTTCTCTAAAAAATGGGGGTAGGTGAGACTCTATATTTGGTTTGACCTATTAGGTTTTGTGTGGTATACTACTAAGATAACGTATGGATGTATATGAACAAACGGGAATTCAGCAATGCGTGGCGCACATTCACGAGAAATCCAATACTACCGGAATCAAAATGGACGCGCCCCTTTCACTGAATGGCTTCAATCAATTCGGGATCCCAAGACACAAAATAGAATTCTACGACGACTTGACCGGCTCACACGGGGCAATTTTGGCGAGTGCAAATCTGTTGGGGGTGGTGTATTTGAGCTGATTCTTGACTTTGGCCCGGGCTATCGCATCTATTTTAGTGAAATCGGTAACATAGTTGTCCTTCTACTTTGTGGTGGTGATAAAGGATCGCAAATTCGGGACATTGAGCGGGCAAAAATGTACTGGCGAGAATACAAGGAGGTAAACCAATGAGAGAAATGGGAGACTGGCGCGAGTACTTAATGGAACAACTTGCTGATCCAGAGAACGCAATCAATTATCTTGATGTATCATTAGAAGAATACCAAGTGGATGGCGACACGGACTTCTTTCTAATGGGGCTCCAGAACGTTGTGGAGGCACAAGGTGGGGTTTCCACTTTTGCTGAGCAAACCGGGCTTGAGCAGGAGACTCTGCAGGAGCTGCTATCTAACAGTGCAGCACCGCGCATCGATACGTTCAACACTATTGTTAAGGCACTTGGATGTAGACTGTCGATTAAACCACAAGAGGATGCAAATCCAACTCATGGCGTTAAAAATGAGGATTATTTACCTCCACCGCAAGAGTCCGTAAAATCTGGGCTCGAAGTCACCACCGACTAAGCTTTGCAAAGGTGAAAAAATAAGAAGGGACTTAGAGTGGCAAGAGGAAGGACTGTCAAATTTTCTCCTAAACGGGGGAAACTGACAAGAAGCCAAGCTAAAAGTATAGTAGAAAAGGTTATGTACGGTGAGGAAGGTGGTAAAAAAGCAACATCTTCAAATAAGCGGAAGCAGCAGGGAACTACTTTTCAGGTGGGGCGTGATGCTCGGACGGGTAGATTCATAAGTCGTGAGGAAACCGAACGCCGGAAGGCAACGGCTATCGTTGAAACTATCACGGTACGGAAAAAAAGAAAATAGTTTCTTACAAATAGCTGTGTGTAATAGTCGCTTGTCCTTGGTATTACCTAAAATTGCTTATCTGATTTAAACGCGCTCAAGATTTCATTGCTTGTAGCGCGTTTAATCGTTTTTCATTCATTAAAGAGAGGTTGAAGGATAAAACAATATGAAGGTTTATGAGCTTTTTTCAAAACGACAGAAACGGCTTCGGGGTGAGGTTCCTGACGTGTATCAATACGAAGATATTCCACAAAAATTGAGGGTTCAGGTTGTTCATATCTGGCAAGATGTGTTCGGTGAAATTGAGCGTAGAAGTTGGGGCTTTTGCGGTGCTGCTTATGAAGCATATCAGGGCATCCATGATGCATTGTGTCGTGAGTATGGTGTATTTGCCCTTGGTGAAGAGAAGAATTTTCTTGAGAAGGTCGGTAATTTCCTTCTAAAGGAAAAGGATATAGAAAAGACCCTTGATGTTATTGAACTTTCATTTTTGTACATAGATCGAACGGTTCGTAATCAACCTAATATTTACATCCATCCAAAAATTTCGCCTGATGAAGCAATTAATGAACTAAATTATAGGTTTCGCGAGCACGGTGTAGGTTATCAATACAAATCTGGAAAAATAATAAAAATGGATTCCGAGTTTAGCCATGCTGAAGTGGTTAAACCCGCTATGAGTTTCCTTGCCGATCCGATATACAAAGGCACAAATGAGGAATTCTTGAATGCACACGAGCATTATCGGAAGGGAAGATACAAGGAATGTCTGAATGAGTGTCTCAAAGCATTTGAGAGCTGCCTGAAAACGATTTGTCAAAAGAGAAGTTGGGAGTACGATGATAAACGGAGTACCGCTAAGGATTTGATTCAGATTGTATTCGACAATGGATTAATTCCATTTTTCATGCAATCACACTTTTCTGCATTGAAAAGTACATTGGAGTCAGGGCTTCCTACAGTTCGTAATCGCCAGTCGGGACATGGACAGGGTTCAACACAAATTATCGTGCCGGAATACATAGCCGGATACGCACTTCATCTGACAGCATCCAACATTCTTTTGTTGGCAGAAGCTGACGAAGATATGAAATGAAAATTAACACCTTTCAGTTTTTTAGGGAGGTATTCATCAATGAGAATTTGCATAAGCCTGTGTGAGGAGCATTCCCCGCACGAACTCTGAAAAAGTTCTTGCGTCCCAACACAATTGTGTGTTATCATTCTAATTATGGAAGTTAACTTGCCAAGAGGGGTGTGCCAAGTTTATATTGACGCAACAATACCGAGCAATTTAGTTGCCCGTCCAAGTCAAGATGCCAAAGTAGCAGAATGGCAAAGAATCACACGCGAGTTTTGGCAAGATGCACGTTTTGAGTTTATTTTATCGGACATTGTCATTGATGAAATATCAGCTGGTGATAAAGAGCAGGCAGCAAGTCGGCTGCAAGTGGTTGAGGGGTTTACTGTTGTAGTTGCAGAAACTTTGGAGTTTGAGATTGCTGGACATTTGATCGCTCAAAATGCAATTCCGCAGTCAGCATTTATTGATGCTTTACACGTAGCCATTGCTGCCACACACAATATACCCTATCTTGCGACGTGGAACTTCGCGCATCTTGCAAACGCGTATACTCGCCCGAGAATTGAGAAGGTTTGTCGCGAGGCAGGTTATTCAGTGCCTCGCGTTGACTCACCAAAGGTGATAATGGAGGAACTCTAATGTGTAAGGATCCAGTAGAAGACATTCGACAAGCCAAAGCACGTCTCGTGGCTATCTTCGGTGACTTGGAAACCTATATGGAATTCATGATGTGGCGGCAGGAAAAGCGGATGAAACAAGGCGTGAAATACGCCGATTTCTGCACATCTCGCAACAAGAAACCCAAAATGCCTACCTCCTAAGCATTGCCAAGTCACTTTTCTTGTTCGATAAAAAAGCAGTAGGCATTTCCTTCTCTTTTTAATATACATAACACATAATAACTTTTTTTAGTTATGTAATAATAGTATAAACTCCGCCATCCAATGTGCAGCGGACCACATCCTAATAAGGTAACAACAGGCAGGAAAACAACAATCCGATAACCTTAGACGAATCAACAAAAAATTCACAGTAACTCGTTCTAAGTGGCAAAAATAGAAACACCCGTAAACACATACCACCACTAAGTTTGTAAGCAAAACTACCAGAACCCTAAAACCCTAATTTCACAGGTATGAAAAAAATAACAGGATTCACAATACCGTGAAAACTTATGCCCCACCTGACTCCGTGGCGGTCCTTATACAGATTTTTAAGATCCTTACTGTGAAATTTCATAACTTTCATAGAAACGCTGACAACAATTGACAAAATATTTACACACCCATGAAAGGAAAACTGAAAACTTCTTGACATTCTCCCTGAATTTCTGCTAAGATAGATGACGCGAGACAAAAAATGGAAGGAGCAAATTCAGTGGCACAAGAAACAGTTAAAGTCGGTATTATCGGTGCGGGTGGGAATACGAGATCACGGCATATTCCGGGACTGCAAGCGATCGAAGGTGTTGAGATTATTGGGGTCTGCAATCGGAGTCAGGAATCCTCACAACGGGTGGCTGACGAGTTCGGTATCCCGAAAATCTACGGCAATTGGCAAGAGGCAATCGGCGATCCTGATACGAATGCAATCGTCATCGGAACATGGCCCTATATGCACTGCCAGGCAACCGTAGCAACACTCCGGGCAGATAAACACGTAATGTGCGAGGCACGGATGGCAATGAATGCCAAAGAAGCACATATCATGCGCATAGCATCGTGTCAAAAAACACATCTCATCGCACAGATCGTCCCTTCGCCGATGACACTCCGCGTAGATAACACGATAAAACGTCTCATCGCTGAAGGCTATATCGGTGATGTGCTTGCCATAGAAGCACGCGCAGGCGGAGCATTTCTGGACAGCGAATCACCGCTCCAGTGGCGGCAAGATTTTGATCTCAGTGGACTTAACATCATGAGCATGGGCATCTGGTACGAGGCGTTGATGCGTTGGGTCGGAGAAGCAACGCGAATTATGGCGATGGGTAAGACCTTCGTCAAAATGCGTCCGGATGCTGACGGCGTGATGCGTTCCGTCCGGATTCCTGAACATATTGATGTCATTGGGGATCTCGCATGTGGTGCGCAGCTGCATATACAGGTCTCTACTGTTGCAGGGTTGGCAGGTGCGCCGGAGGTTTATGTTTTCGGAAGCAACGGAACGCTGCGTTTTTCAGGAAATAAGCTTTACGGCGGTCAGAATGGCGATGCCGAACTAAGTGAGATTGATATACCAGATACAGAGGCGGGCGGTTGGCGCGTGGAGGAAGAATTCGTGAACGCTATCCGTGGCGAAGAGGTGATTACGCATACGGATTTTGACACGGGTGTGAAGTATATG
>JAPPDN010000782.1 GCA_028824575.1 Candidatus Poribacteria bacterium
GTTTAAAAATGCCTCAAAAACGGAAGATAAAACGCAGAATTTGGCTATCGAAATTGATCAAGCAAAAACATAATTGTTTGCCGTTCATCCTCACTTTTTTCGATTGTATCTTCTATCTGTTTACAAGCGTGAATGACAGTTGTATGATTTCCCTTATTAAACGCTTGGGCAATGTTTGAATATGACATTTGTGTCAACTCTCTGCACATATACATAGCGATTTGACGCGGTTGCACTAACTCTTTGGTCCGTTTCTGAGAGACGAGGTCTGTCACGTCAATTCCAAAGTAGTCAGCGACGACCATTTGTATGCCTTTTGATGTGGCTGTCTTACGGTCTCGCATTGGTGACGGGGTGCCCACATCGCTCAGCACCTGTCGGGCAAAATCTAAACTCAAATTTTCCTTGAGTATTGTAGCTTGTGTAACCAATCGTACAAGCGTGCCTTCCAGTTCCCGGATATTCGTCTCGACAACTTCGGCGATATAACTGAGTACATCATCAGGTAGGTTGTCAAACCCTTGGTCTTGACATTTCTGCCGGAGGATAGCGATCCGCATCTCATACTGTGGCATACCAATCTCAGCTACCATGCCGGATTGAAATCGGGATCGAAGGCGAACTTCAAGATTTTCAAGGTTATTCGGTGTCCGATCACTGGTCATGACTATCTGGTTTGAGTTCATGTGGAGGTCATTAAAGGTGTTAAAGAATTCCTCCTGCGTCCCTTCCTTGCGTTGTAAAAACTGTATGTCATCAATCAAAAGCATATCTGCTGTGCGATATTTTGTGCGGAATCCCTGTGCTGATCCGCGGTTGACGATAGACTCAACGTATTCATTCATGAAAGTTTCTGATGTAACGTACAGAACTTTCTTATCAGGTTGGTTTGCTGAGAGTCTATTGCCGATTGCGTGCAAGAGATGAGTTTTACCCAATCCCACCCCGCCGTAAATAAAGAGTGGATTGTAGTCGCGTCCTGGATTTTCTGAAACGGCTAAAGCTGTTGCATGACAGATCCGGTTAGGTGTATCAACGACGAACGTATCAAACCGATACCTTGGGTTCAGTCCTGTCTGATTTTGCGGGACGGCGGTAGAAGGGTCGCTAACAAATATTTCACTTTGATTGGCAGATTGATCAGAAGTATCTTCTACTTCTATTAGATTAGAATCCCCGCTGCCGTGAGCCAGAGATTCGTCTACCACAGATTCGTCTATAGTCAGAGTGAGTACACATTGTGCACCAATGAGTGTTGCTAACACTCGTTGGATGTCAGTTCGGAAACGCTCTTCAATTCGCGCGCGTGTATACGCTGAAGGTACAGCTATCTTCAATGCGTCTGCTGTGAGCGAAAGCGGAACTGCTTGATGAAGATAAACATCCTGTTGTGCTGTGTCGTTAAGATTCTCCAGTATTTCTGACCAGATTTCGTTGGGGGTGTGCCGCATGAGCGTGTATCCTAGCCTAAATGGCACATGAGCTTTCAGCTTTAATATCAGTTTTAAAGCTTAGCCATTATAATTCCTTAATGCTTAATAAATAAATAATAAAAGTGAGACTATGCCGGTTAATTAACCGAGAGGTATAATGATAAATAAAATCGTATCATTTTCCTATAGAAATGTCAACACTTTTATGAAAAAATATTTTAATATTTCAAAATATATTCCAGATCCCTCGGAAAAATATTTTGAACTAAAACCGAAATTTTATCAAGTTATTTTTTTGATGACCGGCAAAAATTACAAGGTGAAAAAATTTGACAAATATCGAAAAATAGCGTATCATTTTAAAACGCAACGTAATACCATTCTGACAAATAGAAATACTTATGTGTGTAATGATCTAACACATAAAAGATAACACCTACATAGAAAAAGGAGACATTCATGAAACGCACATATCAACCACATCGACGGAAACGAAAAAATAAACTCGGTTTCCGCAAACGGATGTCTACAAGACACGGAAGACAGACCATTGCTCGCCGCCGCGCCAAAGGGCGAAAAGTCTTGAGTGCCTAAGAATTCTCAATAAGTAATATATGAAGTAACATATTGGTGCAGGCACTGAGAATGAGTTTCTTTAATGTTTAAACGGACAGTAAAACGGTCAGATAACAACAATCTACAGTTCTGAAGAAGATACCACCACTCCTTTTGCTACGGACGGAAGTGCGAATGCCTCGAACTTTCAAATTACCCCACTTCTATCATAGTCCAATTATCTCTGTGGTCAAACAAGCGCGCCGCGATATTGATGTTCGGAAGCGGGACCTTACACCAACACTACTGGATTTCGGACCCGTCCGCTTCAAAATAGCGCGCCACTTCGGCTTCTGCTATGGTGTCGAAAACGCTATTGAAATCGCCTATCAGGCACTCGCAGAAAACCCAGACAAACGTATCTTCCTGTTATCGGAAATTATCCATAATCCCCATGTCAACGAAAACCTGAGACAGCGCGGTGTCCAGTTCCTAATGGATACTGCTGGCATGCCACTCCTCCCTTTTGACATTTTGATGCCAGACGATGTCGTTATCGTACCTGCTTTCGGTACCACCCTTGAGGTGGAGCAAACTCTCAAGGCGCGCGGTGTTACGCTTACTGCTTATAATACGACGTGTCCGTTCGTCGAAAAGGTTTGGCGCCGGAGTGAGGAGATTGGTAAGCAGGATTACACCGTTGTTATCCACGGGAAGCGTTATCATGAAGAGACTCGGGCGACATTTTCCCACGCACAAGCGAGTGCACCGGTTGTGGTTGTTCGTGATCTTGAAGAAGCGCAGGATTTGGCAAAGGTTATCTCCGGTGAGGCAGACACAGCATTCTTCTTTGAAAAGTTCGCTGATCGGTTCTCTCCGGGTTTCGATCCTATTCTACATCTGAAGCGCATCGGCGTTGTTAACCAGACAACGATGCTCGCGACGGAAACCGAGGCAATTGCCAATTTACTGCAAGATACTATTAAGACAACATACGGTGAAGCTGATATGTCTTCGCATTTTGCCGATACGAGAGACACGCTCTGTTATGCCACTAAAGAGAATCAGGATGCAACACTTGCGCTCATTGCCGATGGCGGTGATGTCGCAGTTGTTGTCGGGGGCTATAATTCTTCTAATACGAGTCATCTTGTGGAACTCTGTCAACAACACCTTCCAACCTATTTCATTCGAGATGCGGATGAACTCCTGAGTCCTAAACGCATTCGCCATCTCAAATTAGAGACAAAACAGGTCCAGACGACAGAGGATTGGCTTTTTCAGACAAACGAGCACGAAACAGACCAGAAAACACCTACCGATATTGTTCTGACTGCTGGCGCGTCTTGTCCTGATGTTCTTCTCGATGAGGTTTTGCAAAAAATTGTTAAGTGGTTTCCGAGACCTCGCTCGGTAGAAGAGGTGTTGGAACCTTTTCTATAGTGTAGAGAGTGCTTCTAAGAGTACAGATGTTTGCGTTGGGGTGCCAACGCTGACTCGAACGTGGTTCTGCAGACGTGGTGTATCAAAATATCGGATAAGAATCCCTCGTTCAGCTAATGTTGTTTTCAGCACTGCCGCATCTTTTCCAATCACCCGCGAGAGAATGAAATTCGCTTCGCTTGGATACGGTTCCAAAAAGTCAAACGCCTGCAACGCCGCATAAAGCCTTCCACGCTCTGCCACAATTTTCCGCACATTCTCCTGCAATTGAGACACATCCGACAACGAAGCCAAAGCAGCTGTCGCGCCAGCAACGTTTACGTTGTACGGCTGCTTAATCTTCAAAAGATGTGAGAGTATCCAGTGTGGAAAAATACCGTATCCTACCCTCAATCCTGCCAATCCTGCCCACTTGCTGAATGTACGAAGCACAATTAAATTCTCATGTTCCAGGACCCAATTCGCACGACTCCCACCAGAAAATTCAATGTAAGCTTCATCCAGCACAACGATTAAGGGCAGTTGAAGTAAATGCCGAAGGCATGTATCGTCAAGTATACCGCCATCAGGATTATTTGGGCTTGAAATAAAAATGAGTTTGATATTTTTGTTGTTGGTGGCGAGATCAACTACCGATTCAGTGTCTAACGAAAAATCCTCTTTTCGTTCAAGGTCAATTATTTTTCCGCCGTTGAGTTCTGTGTCGAAACGGTACATCCCAAATGTCGGAGGGCAGTTAACGACAACATCGCTATGAGCAACGAACAACCTAATTACAAGATCAATCAATTCATCTGCACCGTGCCCCGCAACGATATGGGTCGCATCAACACCTATGTATTGACTCAGTGCTTGACGTAAAGATGAACTGTCAGGGTCTGGATATATGTGATAATAGGTTTCGTTTGCTAACGCCTGATATACGCGCGCTGAGGGTCCGTAAGGATTCTCATTCGCATCAAGTTTAATGATGTCCCCAGCCGGGATACCGAGGCGTTGACTCAGCACATCAAACGGCACGATGGGCGTGTAAGGTGCCATATCTGCGATGTCTGGACGGATAAGATTTTTATATTCCGTTTTAGGTGGCATTTTTTAGAAGTCGTCAGTGATCGGTTAAGAGATGTATGGTTAATGAAACGCTCTTTT
>JAPPDN010000001.1 GCA_028824575.1 Candidatus Poribacteria bacterium
TAGCGAGTTCCTCAGCGGTTTCCTCTGCTGGTTCCTCGGCGAGATCCTCAGCGGGTTCCTCAGCGGGTTCCTCAGCAGGTACTTCTTCAGCGTCTTGACTGTAACTAATCGTTGTAAAACTGATTGTTGTAAACGCTAAACATATCAAAATAGCTAATACAGAAAAAAAAGTTTTTCTGTTAAAAAGCTGGTCTTTCATAAGACGCTCCTTTATTGTGTTGACTTGTTTTCTCTCTTTCGGTGTACGTTCAGGCACCTCGTTTGAAGTTCACCAAAGACTCGGCGCATTATTCTAAGAACATAAGGTAAATTGCCAAACGCGGCATCCTTAAAAGAGAAGTCTACCTTAAATGTCAAAACTTTGTCAAGTAATTTGTCACTTACCGCATTTTTTACAAGATTTTTGGGAGAAAAGGTATTGGATGAAAAAAATGTAGGAAAGTCTGGTAAGTTATGGTAGAATACCTCTGTAGACGAAATTTAGGACAATCCTTATACATTCTGGAAAACCTACTCCTATAGATGCGTTTTATCGTGCAGAAGCACCGAAGGAGGACTAAAGATGGCGAATCAAAAACACGACCTCATTGAATATCCGATACAGGATAACGTCCGATTAGAGGGATATTGGCGTGATGATGCAGGCGGACGCGGTCCCGCAGCTTCATTGTATGTCTACGACGATGAGATTATGCGTTTTGACTGCTTTGGTGGTGATAATGGACACTGCCACTTCAACTTGCGACAGACACGAGGCAGACGGTGGATGTACCCAGAAGGCTCCTTCCAAGATCATATTCAACAGAGCCTGTTCGATCTCCGGACAAATCTAAACTTCTGCCTCCAGACCCATCAAGATGAAAGGGTTCAGGAAGTTCAGATAGAACGGGAGAGTTTAGAACAGGCATCTCAACAGATGGAAGCACACTTGTTAGTGCTTGCTGAAAAACTGCAGCACGACATCACATAAAAACGGCAGTAGCAAACGGACAACGCAGGCTTGCGGAACTTATGTTAACGTCGCAGTTAAACCAAGCTTGTTGTTCTCACTTCGCGCAAGAACGAAAAACATGAAAGTCGTGACTGCGGCGGAAATGCGCCAGATTGACCAGGACACAATTGAAGGCATCGGCATTCCCGGCATTGTTCTCATGGAGACTGCTGGGAGTGCCATTGTCCGCGCGATTGAACAGCATTATCCGACATATCAACGGATCGGTATCTTTGTTGGTAAAGGCAATAATGGGGGCGATGGGCTGGTTATTGCACGTCAACTTGTCCACGCAGGACGCGACGTGCATCTTTTCCCCGTTTCCCCAGCAGATAGCTTCACCGGCGAAGCAGAGATTAACCTTCAAATTGCGAAACGTTTAGGGTTACAAATTGAGTTTTACGGCACAGGGACTGTGCCTACTACCTTAGCGAGTTGTGAACTCTTTGTGGATGCCATTTTCGGCACAGGGCTACGCGGGACAGTTCGCGAGCCAATCGCCACTGTTATTAACGCCATCAATAGCCTCGACACACCCATTCTCTCTGTCGATCTGCCCTCTGGCTTGGATGCGGACACTGGGAATCCGCTGGGTATTTGTGTGCGAGCCGATAGAACGGTAACAATAGGCTTGCCTAAAAGAGGATTATTGGTACATCCGGGTGCTGAATTCGCTGGAAAGTTGGAGATTGTTGACATCGGTTTCCCAGAACAGGTTATAGATGCACAAGGTATCAAGGTCAACTGGACAACTACGACACAAGCCTTACAATGGGTGCCGCCGCGCCCGCCTGCATCTCACAAAGGCACTTACGGGCGCGTTCTCGTTGTTGCTGGCTCAACAGGTATGACAGGCGCGGCTGCGCTTGCGAGTGAAGCCGCTTTGCGCGCCGGCGCGGGGTTGGTAACCCTTGCAACTCCGAAACACCTCAATCCAATCTTAGAAGGTCTTTTGCCTGAAGTGATGACGCTCCCGCTGCCGGAAACGGATGCTGGCAGTTTATCTGTATCTGCCGCCTCAGCCATCCTTGAATTCGCGGAAAAGACGAAATCCGTGCTCGCAATAGGTCCTGGGCTTTCCCAACACTCGGATACAGTGCTGCTGGTTCATCAACTGGTACGTGAGAATCGGGAACGGGCACTTAACTTAAGGATGGTTGTCGATGCTGATGGGTTGAATGCCCTCTCACAAGTCCCTGAAGTTATCTCATTATTAGATAGAGAGGCGATTCTTACACCGCATCCGGGTGAGATGTCTCGATTAACAAGCAGTTCAGTTCCCAGTTTAGAAGCAGATAGGATTAGGACAGCGCAACAATTTGCAAGTGAACACAATCTAACGCTTGTATTTAAAGGTGCCCCCACCGTCACTGGGTTGGTAAATGGAGATGTGTGGATCAATTCCACTGGTAATCCCGGTATGGCGACAGGCGGTATGGGGGATGTGCTAACCGGAATAATTGCGGGGTTGATGGCACAGGGGCACTCAAACGAAACGGCAGCTGTCCTTGGGGTCTATTTACATGGGTTAGCGGGAGACATCGCCGCGGAGGCATTGGGAATGCATGGACTCGTCGCAAGCGATGTGTTGAAGGCAGTGCCGAAAGCAATTTCTTCGCTGAGAAAATAAAACAGTAGTAAAACACGCGGTATTGATAATAAAGGAGCGATTATGGAACTCGGATTGACTGGAAAAGTTGCTGTCATTACTGGTGGCAGCGAGGGGATTGGCAAAGGGATTGCGCTTCGTCTGTGTGAGGAGGGGGCGAACGTTGCGATCTGTGGGAGACGTGAAACGGTCTTAGCAGATGCTGCTGAAGAGATCCGCACGCAAACCAATGGCGAGGTCCTCGCAATCCCTGCAGATGTAACCAAACCGGAGACGTTAGAGGATTTCATAGGACAAACCGCAGCTCACTTCGGGAAAATTGATATTTTGGTCAATAACGCCGGTAGATCCGCGGGCGGTGATTTTGAAACCATGAGCGATGAAACATGGTACGATGACTTAGACCTTAAGTTAATGGGTGCTGTGCGCTGTGCGCGATTGGTGATACCGCACATGAAAAACAACGGTGGTGGTAGGATTATCAATATCACGCATCCGGGGGGCAAACAGCCCAGCGCGGGCTCTTGTCCGACCTCCGTCAGTCGAGCTGCTGGCATCGCTCTGACGAAGGCACTTTCCAAAGAACTTTTATCTCATAACATCTTGGTTAACACGGTCTGCCTCACCTCGATTAAGAGTGCACAAGGGGAACGTGCCTGGAAGGCAGCGGGTTCACCCGGAACGCTTGAGGAATACTGGAAGGAACGTGGTGCGGAGCATCCGCTTGGACGATTAGGTGAACCGAGTGAAGTGGGTCATCTTGTTGCGTTTCTTGTCTCAGAATGTGCATCATTCATCACTGGAACGGCGATCAACATTGACGGCGGGCTTTCCGCGGTCGTATAGGAAAAACTGAATAATTAAAAATATGGAAAACTATAAAATCTATCCCGTCGCAGCAGCAGATGCGTCAACAGCGTTTCAAGTGGAGCTGGATCCGCGTGCGATTGCTGCTGCAGAAGCACTCGAAAATAGTAGTGCCCAAGGTGCTGAAAGAGAAGAAATCCTACAGAAACACCTCGGTGCCGATTATGAGAAAGGTTACCGCGGCACAGCATGGGGATTGCACGGTATCTCTGAAGGTCTGACCCCTGCACGACTGGCAGTCTTACTGGAGGCACACAGTGAATATCTGGATCCTTGTGCCGAACGTGAGACGTTTGACCATAGTCTGATGGTTAATGTTGAAGAGGAATTAGCGTCGCAGTTAGAAGATATTCCCGAATCTGTTTTAGAGGCAATAGTTGAAGAATACAAGACTGGATTGTTAGGCGCGTAGTGCCATAGTTTTTATCCACCTTTGTAGGAGTAGGATAGGTTTTGTCCACTGCATAAGGAGCGCGCTAAATGTTAACGACGCTAATCCAAAAAGAGATGATGCATCATATCCTCAGCGTCCGATTCGTTGCCCTCCTTGTGATGTGTCTTCTGCTTGTGCCACTCACCTTGCACATCAATTATCGCAATTATCTCCAAAACCAGGTCAATTATCAGGAATCCCTTAAACTCTCGACCGCGGAATCAGAAGAAAAGCCGCCAGATGCGCCAGACCCGGATACGGAGTCGCCTTTACTGTCTGGGTACTTGCCGTGTTGATTGCACCGCGCGCTGGGTTTCTTACCGCCAAACTTATTGCCCCGACACGCGCGATTCAGAGCGTCTATATGGAAAAAACGGCGATCCGCAATAATCTCAATACAGAAAAGGAACAAGCGATCGGCGAAAAGATCATCGGAGCGATAGGCACCTCGATTAACTTCAACGAGGATATGGCAAAAATCAGAGAATTGAGAGAACCGATTGATGCCGAGTATCGACAGAAATTTCAAGAGCAAGTCGGCAAAGTCGACCGAGAATACCAGCGTGAAAAACAGCGGCAAGAATCGGTCGGAGAAAACCTTTCTCGAATCACACCAACAGCTTCGCTCATTTATCAATCTTCCCATCAAGACCCCATGCTTTAGCTTGGGGATGTAGAC
>JAPPDN010000092.1 GCA_028824575.1 Candidatus Poribacteria bacterium
CGGGTCAAATACAATATATTCGCCGTGTCCTTTCTCACCCGGTTTTGGGACTGGGATCACAGGATTTGCCGGATGCTTGTCCCATGTAATGAGCAAGTCATCATGACTTGTTGCGATACACGTTCCATCGGGGATCCCGTGGTAGATAAACGTCGGGACACCTTCCAGATTCACGAATGCCCCGCCGCTAAAGCAGCCCCCGCGATCGGGTCCGTCAAGGTCGGGTGTTAGAGCGATGGGGTGATGCACCCAATGCACCAGATCAACACTCGAGGCGTGTCCCCATTGCATCCACTTCCAATAGCCACCTTCAGGATTGTGCTGATAGAAGATGTGGTATCGCCCTTTCCAAAAGATGGAACCGTTGATATCGTTCATCCAGCCGAACGGCGGCGTGAAGTGATAGCGCGGTTGATAAGGATCGTTTTCGTACATCCCGTCAAGCACGCGTCTACTGTAAATAAGGGCTTCTGTTTTTTCGATGGCTGTGTTCATAGTTTGTTGTTCCTTGCAAATCAGTCTGTGAACCAGAAAGCATAAATTTCTGCCCGAAGGATAGAAAAGCGAAGGCGCACGGTTTTACCGCGGAGTTCGGCAAGGTCAGCCTTCTCCGTCCAACGCATCGGTTCGTCAATGCTATTGACCATCGCGGGGATGCTTTCATCAAAGGTGTATCCCGGAAGAGGTTGTCCATCATCGGCATTGAGAATTTCTACCTTAACCCTGCCGCGCCAAGAATCCACATTAACGCGTAATTCGCTGCCTTCTACAATCAACGGTTTGGTTAGTACCGAACCCCATTCGATACCACCCTTAAGCGACACAAAACCGTCAACACGAAGTTTTGCGAGTGCCATAGCAAAGTTGTTGAGATATTTTCTCTCCATTATGTCTGTCAGCGATTGGCTGCGGTGACGAACTCCAAGGTAGTAAAACCAGAGTTCATTGTTGCGCCTGATGGGTCCATTGACGACCGAGATCTGCCCTGTATCGTAAGCACTGCCGTCGCCTACGGGTGACAGTTCAATAAACGGCGTGCGGTTCCCGACCCGTTCCCACTTTCGCAAATCTCGACTTGAAGATAGTTCCACTGATTTGCGACTGTCCACGTTTTCATACAGCGGCGGATGCTTCCCCGTCCAGTGGTGCATCACAGGCAGCCCCAGATATAAACTCTCGTAGCGAAATACGGGAAAATTATAGACATCGGTGCGCCATTCCTCAGGTCGATTGTATATCGGGGTCAAATAATCTGGATCCTCAATGAATTTGCGTATCCGTTCTTCCCCGTTTTCCTGATCAATTTGGTCAGCGTGGAAAATTAGTTCTATCCCGCTCCAGTTCTCAAAGTCTTTACTCGTACTTAGACAGAAGCTGCGCCCATAAGGCGACCTGCCATCGGGTCCGGCGTGCTTGACGGTGGCGATAAATAACCTTGCCTCCTGGTCATAACCGAAGTGCGCCTCGTCTGAACTTGGGACAGGTGGTACATCAAGATATGTCCAGTGAAGGCAATCTGGAGAGATCGCTGGGGTTAGTCCACCGCCTTTTCCCCATCCCATGCCTTTGTAGCGACACTGTTCATCGGGGTCATGGGGGTCGTAGATCGGTGCCAGTGGCACGCCTGTGGGTAGGATGTTGTTATCTGTGCCGATTGCGGTGCCTCGCCATGTGAGGGCATCATAATCTTGTAGTCCTAATGCCGGTTTCTCCCAGTTCACACCATCTTCCGAGGTTGCATAGCAGATAAAACTCCGCCCACCCATCGGTGCCCCGGTTACATCAAGCTTGACCTCTGGACTATCTCCCTCTGCACTGGCGTAGTAAAGCACCTTGTAAACCGCTTCATCAGGAACCCATGCGGGGGTTGTCCACATCATAATACCACAGTTTTCCCAGCGATGCTCAGGTCGCAGCACGGCGTTTTTTTCAACTTTTTGCAGTGGATGCAGTTTCCGGGCAAGATTGTCGATTTCTTCAACATCATGGTCATCAATGAATAGCGTTTTCATGTGAGCACCTCACATCAGATGGCATTGGTCAAATAATCTATAAGAAAGTAAGAAGATCGCGAGCAAAACTCGCTCCTACAGCGAAAAGAGGTAGGCAAATACAAGCACTATCCAAACCCATGCAACCGTTTTCATCACAACGCTTTTCCATCCCTTTGTCGTGAGATAATAGGCAATGTGGTTGAATAAGAGCATTAAGGCGATCATGAGGCCGCCGTATTGGTCATAACTAAAATTGCGAAACTTCAGCAGATGAGACACGGCCCAGGCAAGAAGAGAAAGAATAAGTGCAAGGAAACCATATCCCCAAAGAAGGTGAAATGTGAACTCAACTTCTGTCGATACCGCTGGGCGGTTCGGATTCATCCGAAGCGTTCGTTGGCGTTCTCGTTCGTCTTTAATTTTCGCCTCAAACTCCTGTTTTTCAGTATCGGTTAATTGTTTCATAAAATTACCTCCTTTTCGGAGATTTAACACAAGAACAGAATTAAAACCCGAAATCCCAAAGCCGCATTTGGGTGTCAATCGTAGCAACCCTAATTCTGTTTGCGTTCCAAATAGGACAAAACATCATGTAAATTTGAGATTGCGTAGTCTGGTTGTTCGTCAGCTATCTGCGGTATTAGTTCTTCTGATTTTCGGTTGATGAAAACACTTGTCATGCCGGCACGGTTGGCACCAACGATGTCGTTTTGGATGGTATCTCCGACGTACACTGCCTCTTTCGATAAAACATCAGCGCGTTCACAAGCGACTTTGAAGATTTCGAGATTTGGTTTTCTGACACCGATTTCACCAGAAATTGTCAACGACTGGATACGTTCACTGAGTCCAAGGTGTCGGACTTTAGAAAGTTGGCTGTCAGTGTGTTCATCGTGCGCACCGTTTGTAATGATGCCGACATGGTATCCGGCTAATTTCTCAAGGACTGTGACATCTTCATAAAGACGTAAACTTGTGAGGTAACGCGAACAGAAGAAGTCGCTGAGTTCTTCCATGACTTTATTTGCGGGTAAACCCAATTCTTCAAATAGGCACTGGAACCGTGCGTCTCTCACTTCTGCCATGGAAAGTTTCCCCGCGCCGAGTTGTTGGAAGAGGCTCTGGTGAACTGTTCTCCATGCGTTTGTAGCAGTCTCTTCCGAAACATCTGGATACTGCTGGCATAACAGTTGAAATGTTTCATTTTGCGCGATGCTCCACGCTGTATCGGAGTCGCAGAGTGTGCCATCAAGGTCAAAGAGGACTGCTTTAATCACTTATTTCTCTCTTTCGTTGCCTTCTAAGAATTCGAACAGAATTTTCTCGCTGATTGCTCGCGATGCGCCGTGCCCTTCGTTGACGACTTTGTAGTGAATCACGTCGCCGTTGAGGTAACTGAAGATTTCCAGATTGTCATCAATTCTGGTAGGTTTAGACAACTTCTCTCCATCGTATCCCATCTGCTTTGCCCATAGGAAAATCGATTCTTCTGCATCGACAAAGCCCAACTTGCCGCTTTTGGCAGGAATGTGTTTTGAAGGACCGCCGCGATAAGGGACCAGATTATCAGTGGTGCCCGAAATATTCATCAGACGCTTGCCGGTCATCGGTGTGGCTACTGCTTGATAGTTGTTGTCAGCACCTTTAGCTTTGAAATTCTTCCCATCGTGTTGATACACATTTAACGGGCTGACTGCGCTCACATAATTCCGAAGGTTCGGTAGTTTGCTTTCGATCGCCAACTGGTTCACCAAAGCGGCACCATTTGAATTTCCCATGACGCTGAAATTGTCTTTCTGAATGTTGTCGTATGTGGATAGTTTCTTAACGATCGCTTCGATGAATCCGAGATCGTCTGCTTGGGAACGCTCCGACACGATGTTCCAACTCGCCTTGTATCCGTCAGCAAACACCATGACGTATCTGCTCGCCATCGTGGGGTGCCGCTTCATGAATCCATTCATCGCATCCTTCGCATTTCCACCATTGCCGTGTAAAAAAATAAAGACTGGAAACTTTTGCTGATCTGCACTTTCAGGGACGCTGACATAATAGGGACGCTTGAACGCTGTCTCTTGTGCCCATGACTGCGTGATATAATATACTCCAGATTTTAATTGCGCTGCTGCATCCGCGAACGGAACGGCACCAGTTATCAAGACAGTGGTTAATATTAACATGAGAGTCTTTACCATATCTTCTCCAATTGCTCTATTGCCATTGTGTTGGTTTAAGAAGCATAACAACGGTCCGTCAAGTGAAGAGAGCTCCTACCTAAATAGCCAGAGTATGTAAACCAATCCAAATGCTATCCAAACCCATGCGACGGTTTTCATCACGATGCTTTTCCATCCTTTTGTTGCGAAGTAATAAGCGATGTGATTGAATAGCAGTATCAATCCGATCACGAGAGCACCGTATTGGTCATAACCAAAATTGCGGGACCTTAGTAGATTTATTACGCTAAAGGCAAGTAGACAAAGAATAATGCCGAGGAAACCGTATTTCCAGAGTCGCTTTAGCGCAAACTTTCGGACAATCCCTGTTTTTGCTGATGCCGCTTCACAAGATTCCGGTAGGTCAGG
>JAPPDN010000564.1 GCA_028824575.1 Candidatus Poribacteria bacterium
GCAGCTCCAGGGCGACCTTCAGTCGAGGAAACTTGAGGAGACCTTTCAGCCGATGAGTCTCCATCTCTCGCAAGTCCGAACGACTTACTCCTCCCCTTCAACGCTTTTTGGGGTAACCTATTTAGATGTTAGTTACGCACACCGTTTTATGAAGTTTCACGGGTATGCTAAAAAGAATTATCTTTTATATTTTAAGTATAACACATTTCAAGAGAGATGTCAAGAAAAATTAATCTGGTAGACCGTTACGACAGATAGCAGGGCCTTTGGGAAGTAGAGGGTAGGTTTGAACGCTGTTCGTGCCTACCCCTACCACACCCAAAAGTTGTTATGGCAAGTTAGGCATTCGCCACATAGAGTTCGTTAACCCGTGTCCAATTGATGACGTTTGTCCACGCTTCAACGTAAGCTGGACGCAGATTCTGATATTTCAGATAGTATGCGTGTTCCCAGACATCAATGCCGAGGAGCGGGGTATGTCCGTCCATAATTGGGCTGTCCTGATTTGCGGTGGAGTAGATTTCCAAGCCGCTATCACCGAGTACAAGCCATGCCCAACCGGAGCCAAAGCGTGTAGTCGCGGCAGTCACAAACTGCTCTTTCGCCGCTTCAAGCGATCCAAAGGTGGAGGTTATCGCTGCTGCGATTTCGCCGCCGGGTTCGCCACCGTTCGGGCTCATAATGGACCAGAAAAGTGAATGATTGGCGTGTCCACCACCGTTGTTGATGACAGCCTGGCGCTTGTCTTCCGGGACCTGATCAATATTGCTGAGCAGCTCATGAATATCCATATCAGCGAGAGCACCGAGCCCTTCTAAAGCGGCGTTGAGGTTGTTGACATAACCTTGATGGTGTTTGCCGTGATGGATTTCCATGGTTTGTGTATCAATATGAGGTTCCAAAGCATCGTGCGCATACGGGAGCGCTGGTAATGAGTGTGCCATTTAAAAATAGCCTCCTGTTTTATTTTTTTAACATGCGTTTGCGAGTTGCGCGCTAAGAGGCGTGCAAGCAATGTACTTAAAAAATCACAAAGAGTATAGCAGATTTGTTAGAAGTGTGCAAGTTTTTTCTCAAGGGCGGGTTTCAAACTTCGGCGCGGCAGCGAAAAACGCAAGTAGAAGATTACTCTTCTGATTCGCTTGATTCAGCAAACGCACCGACACGGCAGATACGCTTATAAGCACAATAACTACAGGGTGCCGTTTTGTTGCGAGGGGTAAGAGGTTTGTTACCATCTGCTTCAGTCTCTACAAAACCGTATTCTCCAGTCTCTATAAGGCGATCTTCCGCAACTTCTTTTTCAGTCCTTACAAACGTTTTGACGCGTGTAATGAGCGGAAAATTGCCATTGCTCATCCCACTAATATACTGCTCAAGATAACCGCTTACACGTGCGATCATGCCACCAAAGTTCTCATCTGACAGCATTTGCTGCGTTTTTCGCGCCAGAATGTACGTCTCACCTCTACAAGATTCTTTCCCAATACCAAGTTCTATTTTGCAATCGTTCAATTTGACTTTATGATATAAACCTGCTGCCGTTTCGTATCCGTCTCCGAGCAGTTGCCCCGCAATTTCGAGATAGATGGGCAATTGGAGTGCCCGCCCCTCAAGAATATCCTTTGCTCCAAATGTTCTTCCAGTTTTATAGTCAATAACATTAAAAACACCGTTGCCTATATCAATACGATCAATTTTTGCATTGAGACGTACATTGCTGATACGGATAGGTTCGGGACGACTAAGGACCGAATCGATTATCCCTTTCCTACGACCAACGCTGACTTCAAAGTAGCGCGGGATGGTAGTTACATCATATTCCCGCTCCACTGTAAGCCATTGATTCAGCGTGACTTTTAAATGTGCTTTATCTACTCTCCGAAAGAGATCTTCCGAGTCAGTATCACTTATCATCTCATCTATGATGTTAGATAATTGTTGTTTTGCCGCTTCAAAACTTGCTTCATCACACTGGCTAACAGCGGGTTGTTCTCGACGATCGTCATAGAATCTTACAAGAATATCGTGAACCAACTCACCTTTTTCACGGCTGGATAAGCCTTCAGTGTCTTCCTCATCTGGGCTACCGAGTTCTAAGATTTCAGCTGCAAAATACTGAAACGGACACTTGGCGTAAGTTTCTAATTCTGTGACAGAATAGGTCAACTGTCGCTGTCTTTCCAAACGTTTTCGGTTGTGAGTAGAAAGTGCTTCAGTTGTTAATACGCCTTCATAAGCCAGATGTTCATGTGTCGCCTCTCGGCTCTTTTCAACTGCGACTACATGATCTATCAGCGGACGCATATTCGCAATGCTATCGGGAAATTCTCCATTGGAAGTCGTATCCGTCGTCCAGATATAGTTGCCGTAGATACTGAGGAAACCGGTCACACTGCCACGCGAAGGGTCTCCAACTTCCGCATCGTCTACGTTGGCGACTTTTCTTAATTGTGCCAGAAACGGGGAAGGAATCAGATCTGCCTCACGTTCGCGTTTCGGAACAAGTAGGTAAAGACGCTTGCGAAAAGACTTCAGGACTCGGTAGAACAGAAATCGATTATCAAGGCGTTGCTCCTCCTCAGTGCGATAAGGGGTTTCTGGGAGTAGTGGATCTGGGCGATAATTTTCTGGAAAACTGCCTTCTACAAAATCACCTAAAAAGACAGTATCAAACTCCAGGCTTCTGAGTTCACTGAGTTGTGCAATTTTGACGGTTTCACCCTTTGTTGTTGCTCTGTTTCGATAGTTTGTATGCTTGGCAATGTGGCGGAGTTTTCCAATATAATCACCGAGGAAATATGACCCGTCCCCTTCCGCTTTTAACACGCTACAGAGTTCTTTAACAATCCGCCTGAATTGCCGATACGCCTCAATCTCGCCTTCGACAACTTCTTGGTTTTCTCGGAACATTGGGTTTAGAATGTGTTCGACAACCTTACCATCTGCAAGCAATCCATCAATATATCTCTGAAACGCATCGGGGTGGAATATACGTGTATCTGCTGCGGATGGAACATCAGAGAAATAGGCATCGGCTATCGGCACTTGTTGCGACGAAAGACGAGAAAAGATTGATTTAACAATCTCTGATTTTGTTAACGGCAAACTTTCTACAAGTGAATAGGGTATACGGTAGGCGGAGAAGGTTTCAGCAATGCGCTGCTGATACTGTCCGATATTGTAATAGGCGACACAGATGTCACTTAGTTTGCAGATGCCTTGTGAAACCCGTTTTTGGATCAGGTAGGCAATCTGTTCTACTTCATCAGACCTATCCGCAGGTCTCAACATTTTGATCTGAGATGCTGTATCAAAATCGTTTACCGAAGTGTCGCTGCCAGCCGTCTCTGTTTGGAACAGGTTTTTGGCAAAACGTTGGTGTTGGTCGGGTTCGCGTTCATAATCAGGATCGATAGTGGCATTCGCTTCTTTAAATTGCGAGACGAGATCGCCGATATTTTTATAGAGTGCTTGGTTTTCTGGAACATAGTCGGTACGGAACCACGTCTCTATATTCGGTGTTTTGGCGACGCGTGTTAAGATTTTGGTGTCGGCTTTAGAAAGCACCGTAAAACCTTCGACAATAACAAGGTTAACTCTCGGAAATGCGTTTCGCATAAACTCCGACTTGAATTCGTTCGCAAGGTACAGATGTTTTCCCTGTTCATCTATCCAGTCGTTTGTAAGTTTTGCTTCATAATTGCTATAAATGCGGGCAAGGTCAACCTTGGTTGGGTTATCTGCTATAATGTTCTCGGCTGTCTCGCCGCGTTCTTTAAGGTGGTTAATTTTATCTGCGATGAGAGAAAGCGTGCTGTCCGGGACAGAAATATTTGGATTTGGTCGAAATGCGTTGTAAAGGTGAACATCGGCATCATCTGATTGAGGGTTCGCGATCTCATGCAGCCAGAGATTTTGGATGCCTTGGGAAATATGTGATTTTGCTGGATGGACTTGGTCATATAGCCTCTGAATGAAGCTTCCAAGTGTATAGACGCGTAAGTCGGCAACTGCGCGGTTAGGGTGATAACCGACCAATTCGCGTTGGCGATGCAAACGTGCGGAATCGGTCGGCACAATGACGACAAAGGTATGTGCCTGATCGTTCTGAATGCGGGTTTTAAGGGTGTTTTCGATATTTTGCATCTGTCACGGCACCCGGCGGGTGCCTACTACTTTGCATCATGTTACGGCACCCGGCGCGTGCCTACTACCTTACTTGTGTACCGAGCGGCATTTCGGTTTCAAGGGTCGCTAAGACTACGGAGTCCCCGCTGCCTGCGAGAATCATACCGTGTGACTCGACGTTACGGATAGTGGCGGGCTCCAGATTTGCGACGATTATTACCTGTTTGCCGACGAGGGTTTCAGGCGTATAGTGTTCGGCAATTCCCGCAACGACTTGCCGTTTTTCAGTACCGAGGTCTACTTGCAATTTGAGAAGTCGGTCGGCACCTTCAATGGGTTCAACAGTGAGAATACGCGCGATCCGCAGATCCAATTTTTGATGCCGGAAGTCGATGACCTGATCAACTTGGGTCGAGACCGCCTGAAAGGTGTCT
>JAPPDN010000360.1 GCA_028824575.1 Candidatus Poribacteria bacterium
ATCCGCCCTTAATCGCACTGCTCTCTGTTGGCTTCCTCTTCGGTTTACGGGCATTCGTACAGCGCAGAAAATCAGAAGAAGTCTAAGAATATGGAAATACCTGCTGGTAGGCGTGCTTTGGAAGCGCGCCGATTGGTGGTGTATCCTTAATTATAAAATCTACTATCTTCAGTTATCAGCACTCAGTTCAAAAGATACCTGAGCCGAATTGAAAGGTTCTTTAACTGAAAACTGACAACCGATAACTGATAACTATTAAAAAGGAGAAAAAAATGAAATCCTATTTGTTGGCAAGTCTCACGGTACTGCTCGCCTGCTGCTTTGTGGGTAACGTCTTCGCTGACCACCACGGGGCAGGCGAAATGGAAATGTTGGTATTCCCGAAAGACTATAAAGCTATGACAGTGAACAACGGCGGCACAATTAGTGGTGTTGTGAAGTTTGAAGGAGACATGCCTGAGAAAAAAGCACTGGAAATCACAAAGGACGAGAAGGTTTGTGGTGCTGACGAAAAGTTTGATGAATCACTGGTTGTCGGTGAGGGCAACGCTTTAAAAAATACAATTGTCTACCTAATCGACATTTCAGCAGGTAAAGGTTTTGACAAAGATGCCAAAGTGGAAATTGACCAGAAGGGTTGCAAATTCACACCACATGTCCAAATCGTTCCGATAGGCGAACGCCTAACAATGCTGAATTCCGATAAGATTATGCACAATGTGCATATCTTCAGTAAGATCAACAAACCGGTTAACAAAGCGCAGCCAAAAGCCCGTCGGAAAATGCCGCTCAAGGCTGTTCAGAAGGCAGAGGGGCCCGTCGAAGTCAAATGCGACGTTCACGGGTGGATGTCTGCTTGGATTTCCTACGTACCGCACCCCTATTTTGCTGTTACCAACGAAAAGGGTGAATTCACACTTGAAGATGTCCCCGCAGGTGAATATAAACTCGGCTATTGGCATGAAGCTTGTGGCACGAATAGCGAGGCACCTGTCGCTGTTACTGTGGAAGCTGGCGGCACCATCACGCAAGATTTCACACTGAAAATGAAGTAAGCTATCAGCAATCGGCAGTCAGCAAGAGGGGTCCCTTGTGGTAGACACAAAGGTTTCGCATACCATAACTACTGATAGCCGATTGTCGACAGTTTCCAACAGCCGAATTGAGGTGGAGAATCTCTCCCATGCTTATCAGCGACGGCAGGCACTTGACAATATAAGTTTTGATGTCTCATGCGGCGAGATTTTTGGACTTCTCGGACCGAACGGAAGCGGGAAAACGACCCTTTTTAGGATCTTGTCTACGCTGATGCCAGTAACTTCTGGCACTGTTCGTATCCTCGGACATGACTTAGCAACCGAGGTGAAAGCAATTCGGAACCTTTTAGGGGTCGTTTTTCAACACCCAGGATTAGATGTCAAACTGACCGTCGTTGAAAATTTACGACACCATGGTCATCTTTACGGACTTGCTGGCAGAACCCTGAGTTCCCGAATTTCGGAGCTCCTTGAATGTTTTGGGGTTTCCGATAGGGCTAAGGAACGTGTTGAAATCTTATCCGGCGGTTTACAAAGACGAGTTGAAATCGCAAAAGCCCTGCTCCATTCCCCGCGCGTTTTGCTCCTTGACGAACCGACGAGTGGGTTGGATGTAGCCACACGCCGACAACTCAATAACTATCTCGGTATGCTTGCACAGACAGAGAATATTTTGGTGCTGCTGACAACGCACCTGTTAGATGATGCTGAGGCATGCAATCGGGTCGGCATTTTGGATGTGGGGAAATTGGTTGCAATCGGGGAGCCTAATGCGCTCAAAAACCAAGTCGGCGGTGATGTTATCCTCATAGAGAGCAGAGACAATGAAACGCTTGGGACAGCTATTACCGAGCGGTTCGGCGTTTCAATCGTATCTACGGATAACCAACTGCGCATTGAGTGTAAACGCGGGCATGAGTTCGCTCGAAATGTAGTCGCTGCTTTTCCAAATGCAATTCAATCTGTTCGGTTTGGTAAGCCGACACTCGAGGATGTGTTCGTAACGTTGACAGGAAACCCATTCGTGGAGAGGAAGGATACAAAAGATTAAAAGAACCCAAAACTGCAAGCCCGTAACATTGTCCGCAAACCTCTATAGGCTTGCGCTGGGAGGGCGGATCTGCGGGGAGGCGGGTGTATGCTTAACTCACCTCAACGAGCCGCAAGGAAAATTAAAAATTTGCTACCGATTACAACGATTTGGTGGCGCGAAATCATCAGGTTTTATCGCCAACGGAGCCGACTCTTCAGTGCTATCGCGCAACCTTTGGTATTTTGGCTTCTCATTGGCAGCGGTTTGAGTGCCTCTTTTCAGCCCTCTGGGGCAGCAGACGGACCCGATTATATTGAATACTTTTATCCCGGTATCGTCGTTTTGGTCTTGCTTTTTACATCTATTTTCGCTACAATTTCTGTTGTCAATGATCGGCGCGAAGGCTTCTTGCAGGGAGTACTCGTCGCACCAGTGCCGAGGTGGCGGATTGTCTTCGCACAGGCGTTAGGTGGAACAACGTTAGCGCTCTTACAAGGTTTGCTACTACTACTATTCACACCGATGATAGGCATTCGCTTCGGCGTAACTTCTCTCTTACTCTCGCTCGGTGTGATGGCACTTTTAGCGTTTGGCCTGACAAACCTCGGATTACTTATCGCGTGGCGGATGGATTCAACGCAAGGGTTTCATGCAATTATGAATCTTCTGCTAATTCCGATTTGGCTTCTCTCTGGCGCGTTTTTCCCGAGTACAGGCGTACCTGGTTGGTTAGCATGGACAATGAAATTCAATCCACTAACGTATGGGCTTGCAGCTTTTCGACACAGCCTTTACCTTGATACCACCGCAAAAGCATTCGGAGAGGGACCGCCCTGGAACCTCTCTCTGCTGATTACCGGTCTGTTTTGTGTTTTGACGTACGTGGGCGCAACCCTTACAGCGTCTGCACAAACGAATTAGACTTGTTAAAAACGAAACTCTTACGCGCTTGTCGCTTTTCAACGAGCGAGGCGCACTATTAAGGAGGACTGGATGCTTCAATGGCTACCAGAGAACGTATCAACGTTCGGGCAAGGCGTTGATAACCTCTTTCACGCTATCTATTGGCTTACGCTCATTGTGTTTATCCTTGTGATGGGCACGCTTATTGTTTTCCTAATTAAATATCGACATCAGGAAGGCAAGAAGGCACACTACATTGAGGGAAGCACATGGCTGGAAATCATCTGGACAGGGGTAACAACGGTGATTGTCTTTGTCCTCGCGATGTTCAGTTACCCACAATGGAACAATATTAAGTCGCCAACACAATTCCCTGAAAATCCAGATGTTGTCGTTCAGGTCAGTGGTAAACAGTTTAACTGGGATATGACTTATCCCGGTCCCGATAACGAATTCGGAACAGACGACGACCTTGAATTGGAAAACGAATTGCATGTCCCGATCAACGCGGTCGTGCATATCCGTTTAACCTCTATAGATGTCATTCACAGTTTTTTTGTGCCACAATTACGGCTCAAACAGGACGCATTGCCGAACCGATTTATCAATGTCTGGTTTGAAGCGACAAAGGCAGGACGTTATGAGATTCCTTGCGCCGAACTCTGTGGATTCGGACACTCCGGGATGCTCGGCTACCTTAATGTGCATACACAAGCAGACTATGATGCCTGGGTACAAGAAAGATGGCCGCAATAGGCTTAAGGAGGACGGTAAATATGCACGATAACGAACATGCGTCACATGATCACGAAGAAAGTTTTATTCGTAAATACATCTTTTCGCTCGACCACAAGACAATCGGTAAGCAGTTCCTCATCTATGGGCTGATTATGTTCTTTGTCGGTGGCGGACTCGCACTGCTCTTTAGATGGCAACTCGCCTACCCTGATCAACCGCTACCCATTATCGGTGCCTCTCAACAGTATCTTGACGAAGGTGAAGTTGTCACTGGGACTGACAGGATGTGGGAACGTATCTATGAGTCTGATAAAGAGGAATGGCTTGAGACAAACATGCCGAGTGGGGTCATCACACCCGAATTTTACAACATGCTCTTTACGATGCATGCCACCATTATGGTCTTCTTTGTCGTCGTTCCCATTTTGGTGGGTGCTTTCGGAAATTTCCTAATTCCGTTGATGATCGGTACACGCGATATGGCGTTTCCGATCCTCAATATGCTCTCATTTTGGCTCGCAGTTCTCGCTGCAATTGTGATGGCAGTTGGGTTCTTTGTACCCGGGGGACACGCTGCAGCCGGATGGACGGGATACGCACCCCTCTCTGCTGACCCGCAATGGACAGGCGTAGAGTGGGGACAGAACCTCTGGGCAATCAGTCTACTCATTCAAGGCTTCTCCTCTTTGGTAGGTTCTATTAATTATATCACCACGATTATCAATATGCGCGCACCGGGGATGACCTTCTTTCGCATGCCGTTAGTCATCTGGTCGCTTTTCATCGTCGCGATCCTCTTGCTACTCGCATTCCCTGTGTTGTCTTCCGCACTCGCGCTTCTCATCTTTG
>JAPPDN010000541.1 GCA_028824575.1 Candidatus Poribacteria bacterium
CTTCAAACGTAGATGCCCCGACTTTTTCCCCAAAATCGCCGAGGTTCGTCAAGTTCACATAATCGTCAGAGCCGTCACATTCGAGTGCTTCTCCGACTTGTCCATCAACGACTTTCGGATCTCCAACAATCTTACCATCATTTTCACCCCAGACATCTTTGACTGTACCGCCAGCAATGTCCTGTTTATCAAACGTCCAATAACTCACGAGTCCATCTGTGACTATCGGCTCCGTGTATCCGTTATGAATAAATATCGTGAGCGTTAGCGTCAACATTAAGAAAAAGATTAACATTTTCATCGTGCGTTGCTCCTTGCGGAAGACGTTTCCGCAGCTATGAAAATCCTTGGTTTAGTTTTGAGGGCTATAGGTTCGCGAAAATGGTAAAGCCATTATAACATCTTTGGTGATTTCTTATCAAATTTATTTGATCTCAAGTTGATACTTGTAAGTTACGCCGAAAATTGGTAAAATGGACTTCATATCGTGATGTAAGTTACGTCGAAACAACGAGGAGAAGAATTTATGCCGAAAATGACGGGTGCTCGATTTATTGCTGAAACTGTTCACGGTTATGGGATTACGCACGTTTTTTTTATGCCCTACATCGGACCGCGGGCTTTGATGGAGATGGAAAACCTTGGGATCAAACGGGTCCAGACGCACGGTGAGAAAGCGGCAGCGTATATGGCGGATGCGTACGCGCGTGTGAACCGCGCGCCGAGTCTGTGTATGGCACAATCGGTGGGGGCGGTTAACCTTGCAGCAGGGTTACAAGATGCCTATCTCGCCTGTTCACCAGTGGTCGCACTGACTGGCAAAGAAAATCAGATTAACCAACAGCGACATGCTTACCAAGAGGTGGATCACATCAATCCGTTTTCCGCTGTTACGAAATATAGTGCTTATGTCGCGACACCAGAGCAGCTTCCCTTCTATCTACGTCAAGCCTTCCGTTCAGCGACAACGGGGACACCCGGACCTGTGCACCTCGACTTTGAAGGTATAGCAGGGTCGTCGGTCATTGATCGTGAAGGTGAACTTGAGGTTATCATTGAGGAAGCATTTGCGCAATTACCACCGTTCCGACCGGAGGCAGAAGCGGAAAAAGTAGCGGAAGCCATCAAACTCCTGAGCGAAGCGAAACGACCTATCATTGTGGCGGGTGGCGGCGTAACGGCTTCGGACGCACGCGCAGAACTTGTTGCGTTCGCTGAGAAACTTTCAATCCCGGTGGCGACTTCCTTGAATGCGAAGGCGATGTTCCCCAGTGATCACCCGCTGGCAGTTGGGACTCCCGGCTCATATTCGCGGGCGTGTGCGAACCAAGCGGTTTGCGAGGCTGATCTCGTCTTCTTTATCGGTAGCCATACCGGTGGACAGGTGACCAGTGGCTATAAAATTCCACCACAAGGCACACCGATTATACAACTCGATATTAATCCGGATGAACTCGGACGGAATTATCCGATTCAGCTGGGGATGCAGGGAGATGTGCGGAATACACTGCGCCGGATGCTTGCAGCGGTAAACACTACAACACAACGGACGGAATGGGTTAGCAGCGTGCAGGAATTGGTGAAGAACTGGAAAGTGAGTGTTAGCGAAAAAGTGAATTCGGAGCGGTTGCCGATGCTACCGGAGCGTCTCTGTCGTGAACTGACAGATTACCTTCCGTCAGACGCGATTCTTGTGTCCGATACGGGACATTCAGGCATCTGGACTGGGACAATGATTGACTTTAAACATCCGGATCAGAGTTTCATACGGTGTTCTGGTTCGCTGGGATGGGGAGTCCCGGCGGCGATGGGTGCGAAGTGCGCGCAACCTGATCGACCCGTACTCTGTTTCACAGGTGATGGCGGTATCTGGTATCACATGACGGAATTGGATACAGCAATGAAGTGCGAGATTAACGCTGTTATTGTTGTGAATAATAATCACTCGTTGAATCAGGAGCAGGGTGGCGTTGAGTCGGTTTATGGTGGTAGGACCTCGGGTTCCGATGAACTCTGGTTGTTCCCAGAGGCGGATTTCGCGAAGATGGCGGAGTCGATGGGATGTTTCGGGATTACGGTGAACAAGCCGAGTGAACTTGCGGGTGCGTTGGATCAGGCGTTTGCTTCGGGGCAGCCTGCGGTTGTGGATGTGAAGACGCATGTGGAAGGGATAGCACCGCGGACGTGGATGCCTTCGTAAGAGAGAATTATGCGGTAGTGCGAGGTTCATCACGCCTCGCACACCCACCTATCTCGTAGTCGTGCAGCGGAAACGCTCGTTAGGAGATGGATATTGTGAGTTGCCCCTTCTGCCCACCAAAAGTCAATGACAATGCTGTTCTACTTGAAAATGAGTTGAGCCTTTTTATTGATCTAAAACATCCGATTCTGGAAGGTTCTGGGATTATTGTGCCAAGAGCCCATCGGCAATCAACATTCGATCTCACCACAGCAGAAATTACCTCCATATTTTCACTTCTTACGGAGGTTAAGGCACTGCTTGATATTGAATACAAGCCTCAAGGTTACAATCTCGGTTGGAATTGCGGTGCGGTAGCTGGACAAACAGTATTCCATGCCCATTTGCATGTTATTCCACGTTATGCGTCGGAGCCTTATGCCGGCAAAGGGATTCGTTACTGGCTAAAACAGGAATCCAATCGTCGTAATATCTAACAAGTCATTATTATTGACGGCAAGGATCTCGTTACGACTTGAGTTTTCCTCGGTGTTCAGGTGAGGGTTGGCGAAACTTGCCCTGTCGCCACTCTTTGTAGATGAGAAACGCACCGAGTAGGTACAAATTGACGTATAATATGGATTTCACACCCTCAACTATTATAGCGATATCCAATCTTCGTAGTAATTTCACACCCCTTACGTCTACGCCCGGCTCCCATTGCCCCATATATGCGTTGAGAACTGCGCCGAGAACTGCATCGAAAATCAGACTCAGAAACCTGAATCCGATGAAGACTGCGGTGATGAATATCACACCTTTTGACCGCGTTCGGAAGGATAAAAACACCAAAAATCCTGCCAGTACTACGTATGATATATATATTAGACCGATAAGAACATTCTCAAACATGCTTGAAGACTCCTATAAGTGGCAGGCGCGGTTAGAAACCGCACCATAAGTGTCAATTTAGCGATATTTCGTGCCATTCTCGGCATATTAAGTCTGAACTGTGATTTTTCTGATTTTTCTGATTTTTCTGATAAGATCTCTGAGTCCCGTAGGTTGGGTTGAACGGTGTTGAGAAGTCGGATGTTATAGTAAAATCCGAAAATAAGTTTACACTTTTCACTCGTAGGGGTTGGGTTACCCAACCCCTACGTTTCCCGATGTGTGTAAGTAATTGCGGGATCTACTATAATATGCCAAACACACCTGAAAGTTAGTATCCGGCTATATCTATTCATAAACGGAGTGAAACCCAACTTTACACTCTCAGGGTCTCGGAACCTTCAAAGGCAAAGCGTTGGGTTTCACTCGGTTTCTGGTGGCTGTAGCGTATCAGGAGAAAGCCGTGTTTTTTCTGATTTGGCCGGTTTTGGTGGTATCCGTTCTACCAACCTACGGGACTACAAATGCCGCCCCTACGGGGCTTGGCTCCTTTGGTCTTAACGCTGCTACAGAGATGCCGTTCCTACGGAACTCAAGAGGTTTTTGAAGACATCACGGTTTCCGCGTAGAATCCGGTTCGGTTAGGAAACCGAACCTATCGGTCTGGGGGGCGCGACGGTTATTTTTCTTAAATTGACACCTATGGCGCGGTTAGAAACCGCACCTACCGCGTTTGGAGGTCAAATTACTTTAATGGGATTCAGGGTCAGGACTGCTGATTTTTAGATCTGTAAACGGTTTTCCGTCTGGGTCGGTAATCCGTAGATAGAATTCCCAATTCACTTCTTCATTGCAAACTTTGACGAGGACGCTATTTTCGCCGGGCTTGAGCGTCACAGGAATCGTATAACGATCAATTCTGACACTATGGGCACCCGTATTCGTGAACACCTCTTTGCCGTTTAGAAATACTTTTCCTTGGTCGTCGCTATCGAAACGGATTTGTGCTTCCCGTTCATCAGGTGAGGTAACGGTCACAAACGCATAAGCGACACGCCAATTGACATCCTGTCCGAGATCAATGAAGCCGTTGAGTGTGTCATCGGTGCTTCTTTGCCAACTAATCTGTCCGTCTACGCCATCGTATTTTGCGGTTGTGTCGATCTGTGTTGCATTTTCTGCGATGTACGCTGTGCCGTAACCAACACCTTTGGTGTTGTCAAAGGGACCGAGGATTAACCATGAATCTTCAGCGATAACGCCTGTTTTTTGAACATAAGTTTTCGCTTTTTCTGGCATGGCATTTTCACGGCAGAACTCCGCTAACTTAAGATTAATATCTAATTGAATACCCAGATTGTCAGACATGGTATTCATTAATTCATCCAACATTTCAACGTAACGTCCTTTATCCATAGCGTTCTTACCTGCCCGAGCAATCCATGAAGATAACCAGCGTCCAAACGCCTCCTGTTCCATGGTGTTTAAG
>JAPPDN010000101.1 GCA_028824575.1 Candidatus Poribacteria bacterium
CGTCATACCAACACGACTAAAACGTACAGTGATATAAACATCCTGCCTTGTCTCTTTGACCTTTGTCACCTTACCTCTTCCAAACATCGGGTGATGAACAATCTGGTCAACGCAGTAATCATCTGCATCCTCAGATACTTCTTCATACAAGCCCACCGATTCGTGAAATGGAGAGCGGTAGCGATCAACATGCTTGATGAGATGTTCTGGAATTTCAGCGATGAAGCGAGATGGTGTACGATATTCTGTTTCCCGAAAAGTTCTCCGCGATCTGGCGTGCGAGAGATACAGCTGCTCCATCGCTCGCGTGATGCCGACATAACAGAGGCGGCGTTCTTCCTCTATTGCTGCCTCTGTTCCCTCATCAACGGAACGTCCATGTGGTAGATACTTCTCTTCCATACCGACGATGAAAACGAATGGGAATTCCAAACCTTTTGCACTGTGTAAGGTCATCAACGTCACCAGATCGGTGCTATCGGTCTCCATTGTATCTATATCGGCGATGAGTGCCACATTCTCTAAATAATCTGATAAACTCGGTTCGGATTCGTTGTGCTCGTATTCGATAACGGCGTTAATGAGTTCCTCAATATTTTCGACGCGATTCTGCGCCTCAATGGTATCCTGTGCCTCCAAATTTTTGAGATAGCCGGTTACTTTCAACACATAATCGAGGGCATCGGCGGGCAGCACAGTAGCATCAAATTCATCAAAAATTTTGGCGAAACGTTTTACTTTCGCTTGGATGCCGCGGTTAATTGTGGTAATTTCATCAACACGGTGAATCGCCTCAAAGAGTGTAATATCTCCTGCCGCAGCAAAATTAATGAGTCGATCAAGGGTTGTAGCACCGATGCCGCGACTTGGCACATTAATAATACGTCGGAGACTCATGGAGTCGTTGGGATTGCACATCACGCGGAGGTAAGCAAGTAGATCCTTGATCTCCATCCGATCATAGAAACCGACACCCCCGACAATTTGATACGGGATGTTTGCCGCTCGGAATGCCTCCTCAAAAATTCGGGATTGTGCGTTGGTTCGATAAAAGATAGCAAAATCTTTGTAGTCTACACCTTCCGCGTGCCAATCTTCAATTTGTGTGCCGACGTAACCCGCTTCGTCGCTTTCGTCCATCGCCTCGTAACAGGTAATCAGTTCACCATCTTCCTGTTCAGTCCAGAGTTTTTTCGGTTTTCGTGCTTTATTGTTTTGTACAACATTCCACGCCGCGTCCAAGATGTTTTGCGTGGAACGGTAATTCTGCTCTAAACGAAGGACACGGGTGTTCGGGTAATCCTGCTCAAAATCGAGGATATTCCTGATGTCGGCACCGCGAAAGGCATAAATAGATTGGTCGTCGTCCCCAACGACACAGATATTTTGTTTCGTGCCAGTTAACAAGCGCACGAGTTCATATTGACAGCGATTGGTATCTTGATACTCATCAACGAGGATATATTCAAATTTGTTCTGATAAAATTGGCAGACCTCGGGTTTTTTATCAAGGAGTTCTACCGCGAAAAGCAGCAGGTCATCAAAATCAAGGGAGTTGTTCAGGCGCAAGGCATCTTGGTAAAGCGGATAGACTTCCGCAACGACTTTCTCAAAATACCCGTCAGCGATGCTCTCGAATTTCCGCGGCGAAATGGTCTCGTTCTTGGCATGGCTAATTAGGCTGAGGATCGCGCGCTGACTGTAATCCTTATCGCTATAGTTGAGCTGCTTGAGCACATCTTTGACAAGCGTGGCCTGTTCACCTGTATCAAAGATAGTAAAATCGCGGGTGTAGGCACGTTTTTTGGATCGGGATATGCTTTCAGACCCAGAGCTCTCGCCTAACTTCTCAATATCCCGGCGCAGGATACGCGCACAGGTCGCATGGAAAGTTGACACCCAGAGCTCTCGGCTCACACCACCTTCTACGAGCATATCTAACCGTTCCTTCATCTCGTTTGCGGCCTTGTTTGTAAAGGTTACAGCGAGGATACGGAAAGGGGAGACACCGTGATGTTTGATGAGGTGAGCGATGCGGTGTGTGATGACGCGCGTTTTGCCGCTGCCCGCACCAGACAAAATGAGAAGCGGTCCATCGGTATGTTGGACTGCTTCGCGCTGGACATCATTTAAAGATCTTAATAGATTATCGGTCAAAGTTTGCCCCTTGTCTCGTAGCATTTAAAGGAGTAGGGTCTTTAGAAAGCCACACACGGCTTCCTCCCGCCGGTGTACCGTAACAGACTTGTGAGCAGCCAGTACAGTGCCCTAACTTCATGCTATAAAGTATACACAATTTGGAATTAATTTTGCAAGGGGAAATTTCAAAGGTCTCTTGTTTCCAGTTATGCACGGTGGTTTGCAAGTAACGCCTCAACCTGTGCACTATACGGAATCTCAAAGTGATTATATCTTACCTGCAAGGCAACATAACGAGGTGTTAACTCCTATCTTAGGCGAGTTTCTCTACTTTGATGCGGACTTGTTTATTTTTTACTTAATCCTGAACAACAGAAACCATCGACTTCAACTTCTGGGCTACGAACGTATAGAGGCTCATTCCTGACTTTTCAGCTTCGTTTGTTAGGGCATGATAAAGTTGTGCATCAATGGCAACTTTGAACGGTGCCTTACCCTCGCCCTGAGCAGGTGCTTTCGGAATGGGTTCATGATGTTTCCGATAACTCTCTTTAACCCCTTTCCAAGCGATTGCGAGTTCTCTCAATGCACCTTCTGGTGTATCTGCAAATGCCGACACATTGGGCATTTCTACAAAATGGGCTAAGTAATCACCGTCCTCGTCAAGAAACACGTTCGCGTTAAATCCATCGAATACATCTTTTTCACTCATTTTGCATCTCCTGATCATATTGCACAAGAAATTCTTTCACCTGATATCCTTTTGCTTGTCCTCTTTTAGGCTGAATTGGCAGACGGTAGCGGCGAGGTGGATACCATATCCGATGGCTACCCGTCTGATGGTCAAAAGTCCATCCGCATTGAGAAAGTAAAGTTTCAAATTCACGAAAGTGTAAATTATTCGGTCTATTTCTCGCTTTTGACAACAATCTATCTTTTCGCCTCATAAAGATTAGACCAATTTCAGATAAGATATTCCTTCAAGAATTGTCCCGTGAAAGAGGCTTCGACTGCTGCAATCTCTTCGGGCGTGCCGTGTGCTAACACCTCACCGCCTTTATGACCACCCTCGGGACCGAGGTCGATGACATAATCTGCGGTTTTGATGACATCCAGATGATGCTCAATCACAAGCACGGTATGTCCGCTATCGACGAGGCGGTTGAGGCTATCCAAGAGTTTCTGCACATCTGCGATATGAAGCCCTGTGGTGGGTTCATCTAAGATATATAGGTTATGTTTGCCTCGCTTGAGTTTGCCGAGTTCGCTTGCTAATTTTACCCGTTGCGCTTCACCTCCGGAGAGGATCGTCGCAGGATGTCCGATCTGGAGGTATCCCATACCGAGTTGGTTGAGGACGTTGAGTTTGTGGTGAATCAATCGCTGATCGGCGAAAAAATCAACGCCTTCCTCAATTGACATATTAAGGATCTCAGAGATATTCTTGCCGTTATAAGTAACGTCAAGCGTATCTTCATTATAGCGTGCGCCTTTACAAGTCGGACAGACAACCTCAACATCTGGCATAAAGTGCAGCTGCGTGGTGATCGTGCCTTCACCGTGGCACTCTTCACAGCGTCCGCCTTTGACGTTGAAACTGAACCGCGAGGCAGTATAACCTCTTGAGAGCGAGAGTGGTGTGCTGGCAAAGAGTTTGCGGATATTATCGTAAAACTTGATGTATGTGGCAGGATTAGAACGCGCGGAACGCCCGATCGGTGATTGATCAATGTTAATCACATCACTGACGTGTTCGTGTCCTTCGAGTTCATCGTGTGACCCGTAAAGCGTCCGACTGTCGTGATAGATAGAGTGTAGCCTCTTGTAGAGAATCCGGTTGACGAGGGTACTCTTACCGGAACCAGAAGCACACGTAATGCAGATAAACACGCCGACCGGTATATCTACATCAATGCTTCTGAGATTATTTTCTCTGGCACCGATAATACTTAGGAATTTACCGTTTAAGCTTCGGCGTTGCTTTGGTAGTGGGATCTCTCGCCTTCCGCTCAAATAGAGGCCTGTTAAAGATTCGGTGCAGTCAAGTATCGTTTCGAGTTCACCTTGAACGACGACCTTCCCCCCATGGATCCCCGGTCCTGGTCCGAGTTCAATGATATGATCTGCGGCGCGAATTGTGCTTTCATCGTGTTCAACAACGATAACGGTATTGCCGATGTCCCGTAATTTTCGTAGCGTTTCTATCATCTTAGCGTTATCTTTCGGATGGAGACCGATACTCGGTTCATCAAGGACATAGAGCATACCCATTAACCCTGAACCGATCTGCGTGGAGAGACGGATGCGTTGGGATTCACCGCCGGAGAGCGTTGCGGAACGGCGATTCAGATTCAGATAATCGAGTCCGATACCGAGGAGGAGGTTAAACCGAGTCACAAGTTCATTGATA
>JAPPDN010000975.1 GCA_028824575.1 Candidatus Poribacteria bacterium
TAACGTGTCCATATGACGGAATCAAAACCGGTGACTGCCTCACCGGTAATATCCGGGCTTTCGTAAAGTGTGCCCCCTTCCTCAAAAGAGAGTCGCTGTTCTGCCTTAATTTTTTCATAGATGGTAGGCAATTTCGGGTCCGTAAAACAACTATAGTGCTCCATTATTTTTTATCCTGATCGGTTATCAATTTCCGGCGAAACTCGCAAGCCAAAACTTGCTATTGTAAAATTAAAAATTACTTGACACTTGCCTCTGACTACAGGTATTATAGCATAATAACTTTAAAGATGCAAGTCTTTTTTATGGTGAAGTTTAAAATTAATTGGACATTAAACTGAATGGCTCTGGGTTGTTAGCAGTCAGCAGTCAGCCATACACGGTAAGAGTGGTTTGCAACCGCTCTTATCGGATTTGGGTATCAAAGAGGAGTAGATAAATTTATGTCAAAGTTAGGACTGATTCACTACAACTACGCCAGTAAATCGCTTGACGATTTCCTGAAATTTACGAGTGAAACGGGTTTCAGTTATGTTGAACTCCAGATCAGCGATGTATGGAATTCAGAGACGGCTGATCCTGAAAAGAATGCCGAAGCCGTGAGGGCACAAGTTGAAGGTTATGGCTTGCAAGTCTCGGCACTGGCAGCCGGGAACGATTTTGTTGTGCTCGAAGAAGAGACGATCCGTGCCCAAGTGGATCGGATGGAACGTATTGCGGGACTCGCTAAACTGCTTGGCACTTCAGTACTCCGTACAGAAGGTGGTGCAGCGAAAGATGCTGTCCCGGAAAGTCAATGGGTCGAAGCGATGGCTGGCTGCTTAAAGCGATGCCTCGAATTTGCTGAACACGACGCGGTCTACTTAGCAGTGGACAACCACGGTATCGTTACAAACGATGGCGATTTGCAGGTAGAACTCTTTGAGCGGGTCGGTTCCAAGTATGTCGGTGCGAATATGGATACGATGAATTACCGCTGGGCGGGTCACGATTTAGAAACCGTCGGCAGATACTATGAAATTGTCGCGCCGTATACGTTGCACACACACCTGAAAGACGGGACAGGTTCACGGGGTGATTATCGCGGCGAGGCACTCGGCGAAGGTGAAATAGATCTCGCGAAGGCAATTCAGTGCCTAAGAGAAGCGGGCTACGATGGGGTCTGGTGCTGCGAGTATGAGGGCAGAGAAAACGACGGCACGGGTCAGCGGAAAAGTTTTGCTTGGATGCAAGCGAACTTATAGTTATTGGTAATGGACAACCCATCTTGTATCATCACACTGACAACGGATTTCGGTACAAGTGATGCTTATGTTGGGATCATGAAGGGAGTGATTCTCGGCATCAATCCAGATGTGCAGGTGGTCGATCTCACACATGCGATCCCACCGCAGGATATTCACGATGCTGCACTTTCAATCCATTCTGCGCATCGCTATTTTCCAGAAGGTACGATCCACACCATCGTCGTTGATCCGGGTGTCGGGGGCGACCGGCGGGCGGTGGTTTGCCAAACAGACCATGCTTTTTTCGTCTGTCCTGACAATGGAATATTGACCTATCTACTACAAGAGGTTGAGAACACTGGCGGACAGTCAATAAGTGTGGTCGCAATTCAGAACCAGGCTTACTATCTACCAGAAGTGAGCAACACCTTCCACGGTAGAGATATTTTCGCACCTGTTGCAGCACACTTATCCCTTGGTGTGCCGCCTCTGGACATCGGGCCACCAGTGGAGGATCTCGTTCAACTCCGTGTTCCAATACCTCAAGTCTCTGGAAGCACAATAATCGGACAAATTGTCAAAATTGATAGATTTGGGAACGCGATAACGAACATATCAGAAAGCGTGCTTGCTGGAATTGGGGCTACTTACGAGATTAGGGTTGGAGGTACGCGATTGATACGGCTCAATCGTGCTTACGCTGAATCTGACATCGGTAAGCCTTTGGCGATTATTGGAAGTTTGGGATTGTTAGAAATTGCCATTAATGGTGGAAGTGCGGAAGTTAGTTTGGGGTTAAAATGGGGAGATGTCGTTGAAATTCAGAGGTATAATTGACATCTCAGGCGCAGCAAGTTATAATAAAGTCAGGAAGAAAAAGGAGGATGGAAAAAATTGAAACAGATTGCTTTAACAGGACTCAAACCGACAGGTCCCCCGCATATCGGCAACTACCTCGGTATGCTTAAACCGTCGCTGGAACTGGCAGAACGGTATCAGGCACTCTACTTCATACCGGACTATCATGCCTTGACCACCGTCAGAGACCGCAAAGAGTTGACCAATCTCACCTATCAAGCAACGGCGACGTGGATAGCATTGGGGTTAAATCCAGATGAGGTGATTATCTACCGCCAATCGGATATTCCAGAGGTGTTTGAGTTAGCGTGGGTTTTGTCCTGTTTCACAGCAAAAGGCTTGTTGAACCGCTCGCATGCCTACAAAGCGATAGTTGATGACAATATTGCTGAGGGGCGCGAAGAGGACAAGAACATTAACATTGGACTCTTTACGTACCCGGTTTTGATGGCGGCAGATATCCTGCTCTTCGGTACACACGTTGTACCCGTGGGGCTTGACCAGCAGCAACACCTCGAAATTACGCGCGATGTCGCCCTTATCTTCAATAATACCTATAGCAACGTCTTGACGATCCCAGAAGCCGTAATTCGGAAAGAAGTGATGACTATCCCCGGTATTGATGGTAGGAAGATGAGCAAAAGTTATAACAACGTTATTCCGATCTTCGCACCGTCAGACCAAGTGCTTAAGCCCGTTAAACGTATTGTAACGGATTCCATGCGTCCCGAAGAGCCGAAAGACCCCAATGAATGCAACATCTTTGCAATCTATCAGCACTTCGCGGATGCGGATGCCGTTGCTGCGAAGCGGAAACTCTATCTTGAGGGCGGGCTTGCCTACGGTGCCATGAAACAGGAACTCTTTGAATTACTGGAATCTACGTTTGCCACGAAACGCGACCGGTATAATGCCTTGATGGACAATACCGCTGAGTTGGACAAAATACTTGAAAAAGGCGCGAAAAAAGCACGTGCCATCGCGGCACCGATCATGGCAAAAGTCCGTAAAGCCGTTGGTGTGCGTGGTTAAGCATAAAACGAGGCGTTGCTGCCTCACCATCTCTTTTATGCTGAATTATCTAAAGTACATTGACATCTATCGGTAGGTTTTTGATAGGGTGTTTCTTCGTGGTTTGATAAAGTTCTCTGGTTCAGAAACTGTTCGGATTAATTTGCGTTGAAATCAATATAGAAATATGTTATAATTATAAAAATGGCATCGCCAGAAAAAAAACTTGTATTTTTATGCAAAATGTGTAAAAATGTCTATATCTCCTATTTTTAACGTTGCGGGGAACATCAGGCAGTTAATGCGCACTGATAGTTTTACAAATAGCGGATGAGTCAACGAAACAGATCCGCGCTGCGTCGCGGTAAATCTTTAAAGAAAGTGAGAGGAATTAAAATGAAATTTAATGCTTTAACAGTTGTCCTGTTCAGCTTGGGACTGATGGCTTTGAGTCTGGTCGCTGTGAACAGCAGTAACGCCGAAATTAACCAGAACGATGTTGTCGGCATTTGGCTGTTCGACGATGGAGCAGGAACCATGGCGATGGACTCGTCAGGAAATAACAATCACGGCACGATTGTCAACGCCCCGATTTGGGTCGATGGTCGATTTGGCGGTGCCTTAGGCTTTGATGGCTCAGGTAACTGCGTGAATACCAACCAAAAACTTCTCAACGGTGTGCGTGAATTTACAGTCGTTGCTTGGGTGAAACCTGGGAATATCACCACCAATCGTGTTGGCGTGATAGGTCAGAACGACTCCCCAGAATTCGGTTTTATTAACCCGACGTCCGTCATGCTGTGGACACCTACAGCCGGTGGTAATGAGAATCCTTACGAACATCCACCAGGTGAGTGGCACCATGTCGCTGCCGTTGCGACCCGAACGTTCACGAAGGTTTACGTCGATGGCAATCCGACGACGAAAGAGGGGAACTGGATCAATCACGGCAGGTCTGATTTCAATGTGAATATCGGTGGATGCGGCGTTTGGGACGGTAGCGGTAACTGGTTCACAGGTGCAATGGACGAAGTCGGTCTTTTCCACGCGCCTTTGACCGATGCAGATATCGTTGACCTGATGAATAACGGCTTGAACGCTTTGGGGGTTGCGGTAGAACCGGCGGGTAAACTTGCTGTAACTTGGGGTTCGCTGAAAGAAAAAGAGTATTAGACCTCTCTGGACAGCGGAAATGTTGGGGAAATGGTACGCGTTACTATTTCCCCGCTTTGTCCTACTGTTGTACAGATAAGCCCCGGTTCGAGACCGGGGCAAACTTATGAACCGCAGAGAACATCGTATGCCTCGCGGCATTTCCTTCCTACTTCAGAGATTCATGCAGGTGCAGTAGCACCGAAGCTAACAGGAAACAACCTATATTTCCATATCGTTGTCGTCTCTATCGTCGTACCGGCGTGGCTCGCGGCGTTCTGTGCGAGGGC
>JAPPDN010000624.1 GCA_028824575.1 Candidatus Poribacteria bacterium
GGACTTACGTATTTCCTCTTAAAGTCCCCCTGATAAGGGGGATTTAGGGGGTTAAAAATACCAAAATTACGGCTTTTTGCGTAAGTCCTATTTATATAAGTTGTGTGTGTAAATTATGCTTTAGATGAGGGGGTTTTCTTAAGTAAAAAATGAAGGAGCTTCATTTATGAAAGTCGGGCTTACTTTTAAAACGTTACTGCTTCTGATGCATGGTATTTTAGTTATTTTTATAGGTTTGGCATCTATAGCGGTAGCACAAGAGACTGAAATGGAATCAAGCGATACAGCATCTGAACAGGAGGTCATAACGCTTGAGGGTGTAGTTGTGGTTGGGACGCGTGCGAAACCGCGTTCAGTACTTGAATCCGCGGTCCCGATTGATGTGTTACCAAGTGATGATTTCGTGAAACAGGGAAGCACGGATTTGCCAGACCTTTTGAGAAACTTAGTCCCATCTTACAATGTTAATGCCCAACCTATTGCCGATGCAGCCACTGTCGTCCGTCCAGCGAACCTACGCGGATTAGCACCAGATCACACCTTACTGCTCGTTAATGGTAAACGCCGCCACCGCGCCTCCGTGATTGCTTGGCTCGGAAACGGATTGTCTGATGGGGCACAGGGGGCCGATCTCTCTCCTATCCCCTCTATCGCGCTGAAACAGGTGGAAGTACTACGAGATGGTGCATCCGCTCAATACGGTTCCGATGCAATTGCAGGGGTCTTGAATCTGCAGCTCAAAGACAGTTATAAAGGTGGTTCTTTTGAAATCAAACCCGGTATTTTCCAAACTGGCGATGGGCTCACATATTCTTTTGCTGGAAATATCGGTTTGGGACGAGAAGATCTCTGGACGAATCTCAGTTTAGAATACGGGGGCATGAATGAGACAGATCGCTCTGTCCAACGAGATGATGCCGCCGCACTTATTAGTGCTGGAAACACAGATGTCGCTGACCCCGCTCAACCCTGGGGACACCCTATTATTAAAAACGACATCAAACTCTTTGCGAATTATGGCGCAAGCATTACCGATGAGATCAAGTTCTACGGTCATGCGAACTACGCACAGAAGGAAGTTGAAGGCGGATTCTATTTCCGAAATCCCAATACTCGAGGGGCTGTCTTTAGTAATGATGACGGAAAGACTTTGCTTGTTGGGAATTTGGGAGGTTTAACACCGGAAATGGCGGAGTGGGAAACCCGGAAGGTGGAGTGGGAAGCCCAAAACCCGGCAGCAGTGGAAGTCGGCGAGGCGTTTCCTGAACCCTCGCCTCACGATGCTGACGATATCCCGATAACCAATAACGTTCCAGACCCTGTTGCCTTGAAACAGGTTATTGATAATCCAAATCTTTTTACATTCCAAGAACTTTTTCCGGGTGGGTTTACACCTCGTTTCGGTGCCGACACGCTGGATGCCTCGCTCCTCGTCGGGTTGAAAGGGACAATCATAGAGGATTTGGGATGGGATTTAAGTGCTGCTTATGGACGGCATGCCTCGGATTTCTTTATCAAAAATACGGTCAATGCGTCCCTTGGACCAAAGACACCGACAGAATTTGATCCCGGTGATTATATCCAAGCGGATATGAACATTAATCTTGACTTAACCTATCCGCTACACGATATGGTATTCTTCGCCTTTGGGGTGGAATATCGAACAGAGACCTTTGAGATTGTGCAGGGACAGATTGAGTCTTGGGACATCGGTCCGCTGGCAAGCCAAGGATTTAGTTCAGGTTCTAACGGATTCCCCGGATTCAGTGATATTGCCGAAGGGAATTGGACCCGATCTAACTCGGCAGGCTATTTGGAAAGTGAGTTGAGACCTTTAGATTTTTGGACGATTGGTGCTGCAGTCCGTGGTGAGTATTTCGACGATTTTGGAAGCACAGTCAACTATAAAGTCGCAACGAACTACGGTATCGCTGATACGTTCAAAAAATTGCTTTCGATTGATCCGATTGTTGATTTAAGGGCGCGCGGCAGTTACAGCACCGGTTTCAGGGCACCGACACCCGGACAGCAGAATGCTTTTAACGTCACAACGGAGTTCGGTGAAAACAATACGTTAGTCAACAAGGGAACGATTCCTTCTACGCATGCCGCTGCGGGGTTGGTGGGTGGAAAAGCACTTGAACCGGAAAAGTCAAAGAGCTTTACCGTTGGAACGGTTATCAGTCATAGCATCGCTAATCTCACTATTGACTATTTCAACATCAAGGTAGAGGATCGGTTAGCACCTTCAAGGGACTTTAATCGTGGTCAGGATGTTACCGAAGCACAAATCCAACAACTCGTGGCTGAGGGCATCACAAGTGCCGGAAATCTGCAGGAATTCCGGTTCTTTACCAACGAGTTTGAAACGAGTACCCAAGGGATTGACGTGATTCTTACGGCACCAATCCTGAATGGCGTACTCAGTGTCGCTTATAACTATACGGGGACAGAGGTAACCAAACATAACCCCGACATTCTCAACGAAGTCCGTATCAAACTATTACAGGAAGGTATTCCTCGCCATCGTGGGAATGCAACATTAACACAAGCCATCGGTGATAGCTTAGGTGTATTGGGACGGGTTAATTACTACGGTCCATGGTACGAGAATGCTGTTGGGGCACAAACCTACAGTGGCGCGTTTTTAGTGGATATTGAAGTGAGTTATGCACTCATCGAAAACTTGGGGATCACAGTAGGTGTGAATAATGTCCTCAACGTTGCACCGGATAATATTACTTCGGCTGAGGGACCTGACGTGCCTTTTGATATTGAAGAGTTTCCTGCCAGAATCGTTGGTAGACCTTTCGGTGAGTATAGCCCTTATGGGTTTGGCGGCGCGTTCTGGTACACCAAAGTTGGTTATCATTTTTAGGAACCGTGTGGTTACTCGTTCGCGTGAGGAAGCGGTTCCCAGCGGCTGCCTAACATGAAAAGAGACTTTATGTTATTTCAACAGAATAGGACAACGCTCAGATATATAGCGATTTTCGGAGTTCTTACCTCATTTTTTTTAAGTTGCAATCGCATTCAAGAAGTCGTTGCCCCGGATGCAGGGCAGATCTCTAATGACGCGTCTACAGTCAAAATCGGCTTTATTTATAGTCCACCTGATCCCGGAACAACTCGGAATGGTGCGGAATTAGCAGTTGCCCTCGCAAATGAGGCAGGCGGAATCAACGGTCTACTCATAGAACTTCTCATTAGAGACGATAAGCGAGATGCATTACGCAGTGTTCAACACGCGGAGGCGTTGATTGCTGCAGGTGTGTCAGCGATTGTAGGTCCTGACTACAGCACGGTGGCTGTAGAGGTCGGAGCGGTTGTCCAGCGATACGGCATACCTATGGTGACAACTTACCCAACGAACCCAGAGGTGCCTCGAAACGGGAACTTTTCATTTATGGGTGCCTACATTGATCCGTATCAGGCGAGGATAATGGCGGATTTCGCCATACAAGAATTGCAAGCGATGACAGCCGCTGTCCTCACGGAAACAGGGAGCCCCTACTCGGAGGGACTCTCAACCGCTTTTATTGAGGACTTTACCGTACAGAACGGCACGATTGCTGTCCACTCGTTTTATAAGACAGGTACCACAGATTTCACCGAACAGTTGCTCGCGATCGCTGCTGTTGAACCAGCCGTTGATGCTGTTTTTTTGCCAGGCTTAGGCTCCGAATTCCCACTGGTCGTTAAGCAGGCAAAATCTGACGATATAAATATTTCTGCTGCTTTTCTCGGTGGAGATGGTTGGGATCGACCCGACTTGGTTGAAATCGGTGGGATGGCACTTGAAGGTAGTTTCTTTGCGAACCATTTCTCACCGGACGGTCAATTAACCGTAGATGCACGTCAATTCGTTAACGCCTATACCGAAAAATACGGTATCGCGCCCGACGGACCCGCAGCACTCGGATACGACGCTGCTACCATCGTAATTGAGGCGATGCGCAGAACAACTGACCTAACCCCCCCGGCTATCCGAGATCAAATTGAGGCGACTCAGGACTACAGTGGCGCCACAATGTTATCCCATTTTGATGAAAATCGGCATGCAATCAAGAGTTTAGTCATTAATACCATCAAAGATGGAAAGATACAGTTCCATCAATTTATTGAACCATAATACTTAGCAATTATGTGACGCGAAGGCACTATGCCTCGCAAATTTCTCGAAAGTGAGGTAAATTCTAATGAGCAATCAGAGCAGAGATGCAGAATATACAATGGGCCGCAGTGAGGAAGAAACACAGCGCTTAATCGAGCAATCACAACTCTATGACGATGTAACACGCCGGTTTTTCCTCAGAAGCGGTATCGCTAAAGGCATGAAAGTCCTTGATGTTGGTAGTGGGGCAGGTGATGTCGCACTTACCCTCGCTGAATTTGTCGGACCCGAAGGAAACGTCGTCGGTGTGGATCTCAACCCAGATATTCTCAAAACGGCACAAGCGCGAGCCGATGCAGCCGGTTTTTCAAACGTTGAATTCATCGCCGGGGATACCCGAACGCTTGAACTTCCAAA
>JAPPDN010000546.1:0-2254 GCA_028824575.1 Candidatus Poribacteria bacterium
CTCCGTTATGAAGGACACGAAGTTATCGTCTTCCATGTGCTTGCCCAACAGGAGCTTGAGTTCGCTAACTTTGAGACCGGGCGGAGTTCGGAAGCACTTATCCGATTTATTGATTCAGAAAACGACGCTGAGATTATCACAACCCCGCAAGCGATTCAGGAGAGTTATCTGAGCAATTTCAACGACTTTCTTGATACCTATAGGCTCGCGCTACGACAAGCGGATATTGATTACAACATAATAACAACAGCAACCCCGATTGATCTCGCGCTCGCTTCTTATCTGGCTAAGCGGCAAGGGGTCCTCTAAGGGAATAGTTGTCAGTTAAGAGAAAGACTTGGTGAACCAGATCCCGCTGTTAACTTTAACCATCGACTCGACTCCGTAATGTTATGGAAACCCGAGTTGGTTAAAACCGATAACTGATAACCGATAACCGATAATATGTTTGGCTTGACTTTCTTAGCAACCTCTTTTGCAATAGCCGGTGCGATAGGTGCGTCCATCCCGCTCATTCTCCATCTGTTGAATCGGGAGCGTGCGCGGCGGCTGGTTTTTAGCACTGTCCGTTTCATCCAGATGTCGCATCAGACGAACGTGCGGCGGCACAAGTTAAAACGGTTGCTGCTTCTGCTAATGCGTATTCTGATGTTGGCACTGCTCGGCTTAGCGTTTGCGCGCCCATTTTTCGCGGATGCACCAGAGTTTGCGCAGAAAACAGGTGGGAAACGGAACGCTGTTATCATTCTGGATACCTCTTATAGTATGCAGTATGAGGGAATCCTTGAGAATGCGAGAAAAGCGGCGGTCGAAATTCTGGACGGTCTTGATGCCTCCGATGCTGCCTGCCTCATTCTTTCGTCCGACAATGCCCGTGTCGTTGCGCCCCTCGGTTCAGAGTTTACGCATATTCGTACGGCTTTGAACAACGCAGAAACTACTAACGAGCATACGGATTACTTGGACGCGATGCAAACCGCGGATGAAATCCTCCAGTCTATTCCTATCGGTGAGAAACAGGTTTATCTTGTCGGAGATATGCAAAAGCGGGGGTGGGAGAATTTTATTGAGACGGACAAACTCAGTCCTGATGTCCAAATTAACTTTGTTGACGTGGGTGCTGAAAAACCGCAGAATTATGCTATTACCGAGATCAGCGTGCCACCTGTCGTACTAAAGGAACAGAAAGCGTCGCAGCTTGTCGCGCGGGTACGTAATTTCGGCGATGAACCGGTTGAAAATCTGCAAGTGCGTCTCTTTATAGACGACAATGTGATTGATAGTGTTGAACTTGATATTGAACCAGATGATCTCGCGGACGCTGTTTTTAAAGTTGAGTTTCAAGACGAGGCGACACATACAGGTTGGGTTGAGCTGCCAGCGGATGCACTTGGTGTTGACAACAAGCGATATTTTACTTTGCAAAGTCTACGGTCGATTAAAGTCCATGCTGTCCGTGAAAGCCTGCGAACGAGTGGTCGCTATCAAACTGTAGAGACTTTCTTCATGAAGAAGGCGTTGGTATCGGGGCGTGACGCTGTGCAAATTGATTTCGCCGAGTCAGTCTCGGTCCCGAATGCCTCGACACTCGCAAGCGTGGATGTGCTGATCCTTGCGGATGTTGCAGAACTCTCTTCCGGTGAAGCGGAGCGTGTGAAGGCTTACGTCGCTGCTGGTGGCGGTCTGATTGTAACGGTCGGCAATAATATTGATGCCGATGTTTATAAACAACGTCTTGGCGGTGAGACGGGATTAATGCCGTGTGACTTTGTCCAAGCCGTCGGTGATGTACTGGATCGCGAACAATTCCGTGTACTCGCCACGGTGAAATATGAGCATCCGATTTTCGTGCCGTTCAAGGAACCGAATCACGGGGATTTTGGCAAGGCTCGGTTTTACAGAATTTTTCAGGCGGTACCTACAAAGGATGCAACTGTTATTGCTGCTTATGATGATGGGAGTCCCGCGCTTTTTGAGAAACCTTATGGAAACTTGGGGCGTGTACTCTGTTTTACCTCGACAATAGACAGGGAATGGAACGATCTGCCGATTCGCGCTGTCTATCTGCCGTTTCTGCATGAGACTATTAAGTATCTCGCGCTTAAGGATGTGGACGCTGCACCGAATTATCGGGTTGGTGATAGCGTTGAACTGAAGATCTCGGAAGATGAAAATGGCGATGCTGCGCGGAACACGGAAATCGCTGTGTTTAATCCAAATAACGTTGAGACTCGTTTGCAGCGCAATGAGAAAC
>JAPPDN010000546.1:2264-4524 GCA_028824575.1 Candidatus Poribacteria bacterium
TGTTCTTCCGCGCGATGTTCAGCGTGTGCTGAAATTTCCTCGCAGGGCAGTGTTTTTTATGCTGACACCGCAATACCGGGCATCTACTCGGTCCATACATCTGGGACAGCACCCTACTACTTTATTGTTAATGTTGACACAACTGAGTCCGATCTTGCGGCACGTGATGTAGAGGAGCTAACAAGTATGCTGAAAGGGGCTGCAGACGAATTGGTTGAGGAGAAGCCGACTGCGGAACTCATAGCGCAATATGAGGCGGATGTTGAGAAGAACCAAAATGTATGGGTCTATCTCATGTTAGCTGTTTTTGCGTTGGCAGTAACAGAAATGTTCTTTGCCAATCGCGTTTAGCAATTAGCCATCAGCAATCAGCATGCTTCGCAGTGAGAAGAAAGAAAAGAAGTATTTTGTAACGCTTTTCGTTTAAGAGTTGCTTGTGCCGTTGTTTCAAGTTTCGGAAAACGGACTGCTATCAAACACCGTTGAACCAAATCAGAAACCCGATTTTTTGACCATCAACTCGATGCCGAACTTAATATAGAAAGGCACGAGTTGATGATCAAAACGGAAAAATGGGCGAGGAAACCCAATAATTAAAAATATGAACTTTGAAGCAAGTGCACCGATTGAGGTGCCGAAAATCGTATCTGATGAGCAGACCGAGTTTTTTGTGGAGAACGGGTATCTTGTTGTGCCGGATCTGCTCTCGCTTGATGAAATAGAGGAGCTGCGGCAGGACACTGTCACGATCGCGAAAGGCGGTCATCCGTGTGACAATCTCAAACCGCTCCCTGACGATGTTAGCGATGCTGAGGTGATCAGTCGTATTCTCTGCATTCATCAACCGCATTTTGTCAGTCCAATCATTGAGAAGTACGTCAAGCACCCGAAAATCTGCGGTATTTTGAGCCAGATAGCTGCTGCGCATCTCCCGTATTGGGATGGAAGTGTTAAGTGCATGCAGTCCATGCTTTTTGTGAAACCGCCCAATTTTCAGGGGCAAGCGTGGCATCAGGACGAAATCTACATTCCGACGCGTGATCGTTCCCTAATTGGTGCTTGGATCGCGATGGATGATGCGACAGTCGAAAACGGGTGTTTATGGGTGCTTCCGGGTTCACATCGTCAAGGCTATCTCTATCCGCAGCGGTCTCATGAAAATCCAGATGAGTTTGATTTTGCAGAGGAGAGTTACGGTTTTGATGACACCGTTGAGGTGCCGGTTGAAGTTACAACGGGGACATTAGTCTTCTTCAACGGGTATCTGCTTCATCGGTCGCGCAAGAACCGTGGCGATACGTTTCGTAGGGTTTTGGTGAGCCATTACTGTAATGCTTGGTCGTTGTTACCGTGGTCGATTCGGGAAGGTGAGCGTCCAGCGAGTGCTGACCGGCGGTGTATTGTTCCTGTCTCTGGCGTTGATCCTTATGCGTGGAAAGGCTATGATTCACCACCGAAAAGCGTCTCTTTGCGGACATGCAAAGCCGTTCAGCAAATGGAGGCATCAGATGCAAGTTGATGGTTTTTTAGAACTCAGGCAAGCGTTGGAGACAATGTTTTCACAAATTGAGGCAGGAGAGGATATATTGGCGCAATTGGAGCGAATCAACGAGTTGCATCAGGAACTTGCGCCGACAGCCCCGAAAATGCTTGGGCACTATCTTGAACGGAAAAGTTACACAAAGGCATTAGCACTACTTAAAACCTTATAGATGGGGAGAAAAATGGCGAGAGAGGATGGACGCCGGCCAGATGAGTTGCGGCCGGTTACGATTAAACGACATTATATCAAACATGCAGAGGGTTCAGTCCTCGTTGCGACAGGGGACACCCGTATTATATGTACAGCCTCCGTTATTGACCAGCAGCCTCGGTTCATGCGTGACCAGCGGATCAAGAATAGAGGTTGGGTAACAGCCGAGTACTCCATGTTACCGCGTTCGACTTCTGAACGGATGCAACGCGAGATAACCCGCGGCGGTGCCAGTGGTAGAACACAAGAGATACAACGTCTCATTGGTCGTTCCTTGCGTGCTGCGATAGACTTGTACGCCTTAGAAGAGCGGACAGTCTGGGTGGATTGTGATGTCATCCAAGCCGATGGTGGCACACGCACCGCATCGATTACAGGCGCGTTTATCGCACTCTGGGATGCGTGTCAAGGGCTTGTCAAAAGTGGAAGAATCGAAACGTTTCCTATTACCGATAACATTGCCGCAACGAGTGTCGGGCTTGTCAACGGTGAAGCCTTGTTAGATCT
>JAPPDN010000157.1 GCA_028824575.1 Candidatus Poribacteria bacterium
GCAGGACCGTCATATCAAGATAGAAATCGAGCGTCAGAAGATGGAATCAGCCAAAAGGCTGATGGGAAAAAAGAAGATTGAGGTCGAAAAACTCGAGGCGATGATGATGGAGGAAAATAACATTGTCACCGTCGCCGAAGTGAATACCGCAAAAGAAGATTACGAAAAGGCTGTCTCTGACTATGAACAGGCAAAACTGGAGCTGCAGCGGGTGGAGCTGGAATCGCTACAAGATGAATGGCACATCAGCGTTGAAGAGACAAGTTTGTATGAATCTTTCGATGGCAGAGAGCTGTTCTCGATTACCCTGCGGAATAGTTCATCTCCTGTCAAACTCGTCGAAAGCTCCAAAGTGGTAGGGCAAGATATTATCATCAGTGCCCAGATTGATGACATCTTCGTCACTATTAAAGAGCAGGAAGGTTATGGTTCAAGCGGTGCGATTATCACCGAACCTTACGAACGACGCATTGAGACGCTCAAAGAGGATGAATCTGTCACTTTGGAATTTGAGCTCATAAAAGAGAACATACGAGATGTCGTCGTAGAGTTAAAGTATTCGGGGCGTGAGGAAAATAAAAACATCCACCTTAAACAGGATGATCCGTATATCTCTGTCGTGTCCGCGAGGCGTTATAAAGAGGGCGACCGCCGACGGTTGGAAGTTGTTCTCAGGTACGGGGCGTTAAATGATGAAACAGAGGCAATAGACACTACCACAGCACAAGAAATTAACAACGTCTATGTCTCTATCAAAGACGAGACGGAATCTATCATCGGTTTTCCTTATGAACATCGTATTCCGACGCTGAAAGATGGAGAAGAAAAAACGCTTGATTTTGAACTGCGACGGAATGTGGATAGTCTCGTTGTGAGTCTCACATACCTTAAGGAGGAAAAGCCGTATAAAATCCATCTTGAGGAGGACACGCGCCATATCTCTATTCTGAGTGCGAAGAAGTTTCGAGTTGAGAACCAGATGATGGTAACGCTTCAGTTAAAGAACACATCCACAACTGAAGCGATGCCGATCAATGTGACCCCTGAAGAGATCGCTGCAGCGAATGAGATTCGCTCGATTTATGTCTCCTTACTCGATACGGTTGATGGTACGAACATCGTCAAACCGTACGAGGAAAAAATCCCGGTTCTCGGGTACAATGAAACTGTGGAATTAACGTTCCAACTCCAGAAAGATGTCGAGAGTCTGCAGGTCTCGTTGAAGTACCCCGAACTTGATATGCCAGAGACGCGACTGATCTATCTACAAAAAGAGTCCGCTCTGGATGTCGTCAATGTCAGTTCACTGCGATTTTCGCAGGAAGGGAATCTCGGCAGCAGCGTTACCTACGATTTGACCCTGGATCGGTTGGCAGAGACGGAAAATACATTCCAATTGCGTGTTATTAACCTACTGAACCGCATCAATTTTGAGTTCCAGGACCCAGAGACGCAGTCTCGACAGTCTCAGGTAAAATTTACGCAGGAACAGTCGAAGCGGAATTTGTCCCTAATTGTCTACCTACCGGAGGAATTGGATGCTTCCTATCTCGATAGCACGCTTGAGTTCTATGTTGCTGTGCTTGATGACACTGAGGCAAACGAGCTTGGCGGTGTTAATAATCGGTTAGACCTTCCTGCTGAACAGATTGCGAGTATACAAGGCGGTGTCGAGCGGTTTGAACTCATACCAAAGGGTGTGCCAGAGATTGAAGTGTTCGTGCAGAACGCGTTCCAGACCATCAAGATCGGCGAACAGGTTAATATGACAGCGACGCTCAAGAATATCGGCACCCGCGATCTCGTTGATATCCGTATGATCGTTGATGTCAACACCGATTGGAAATACACCGTTGTCCCTGAAGTCATCAGTTCACTTGATCGAAATGAGGAAACAGAGATACAATTGACGTTGATGCCACCTGAAGACATCGGCGTAGGCGAATATCAAGCGAAGTTGAACGCCGAAGTCACTGTCGATAATCGCAAGTTTGAGGCGCGCGACCGTTCGATCACGGTGCAAGTTGAGTCCAAGACGCAAATGTCGGTGACAACGCTGCTCTTCGGTGCGTTGATACTTCTCATGATTGCGATTGTCATTGTCACAATCCGTATTAGCAGACGCTGATTTTTTATTGGAGCCAACGTTCTCTTTCGCTGGCGGGGTTCCAAACCCCGCCAAATCTTTGATGTATCTCTACTTGTGGATTTGCTATAAACTCAATTTGCCCCTCTTCATCTCAGGAGACTTCAGCAAAATTTTCAAAGCGATTACAACTACAAAAAATATAATACGAGTTAGGCATGATTAAAAAAATGGAAATGAACAAAAGGTTAACGGCACTTGCAGTCTGTTTGCTTTTTAGTATTGCGGGCACCGTTTCAGCACAACGACTTATCTCACTTCAACCCACACGCGCAATAGAACTCGCCTTACAGAATAACGAAGCGGTGAAAAAAGCGGAGAAGGTATTAGAACGCGCGAAAGCAAACCTCCGTGTATCCAAAGCGGTTTACCTACCACAGGTGGGGCTCACCAGCGAATATCAACGTCAAAGAGATGGTGATATTGACGAGCAAGACTATCTCACCCGCGCACAGATGAGCGTCCTCTTCGCACAATTCGGTCAGATCCCTCAAGGACTTGATGCGGCACAGGAAGAAGTACGCAAGGCAGAAATTGAATACGAAGGTGCGAAAAAAGGGATCGTCCACGCCGTCCGGAATCTGTGGCACAATATCATCCTGACACAGGAGGAAATTGAACAACGCCGTGCGATTGAGGTTGAACTGAAGGAGAAATTAAGAGGCACGATAGGCAAGCATGAAGAAAAACGGATCCGCTTCCTGAGTCGCCTCAATACGGAACTTGAACTCTCGGAACAGCAGCTCGCGCTTAACGAACTGCAGCGACGGTTCGATGTAGATACCGCTGAACTCATTAGACTCACTGGACTCGACCCACTCGCACAAGTCGCCCTTTCGCAATCCCTGCCTGATGATGAGGTAACACTCAATGACGCTGTAGAACTCGCACTCGTCAACAGCCTTGACTTGCGCGACTTGCGTGGTGATATTGTCCGGCAAGAACGCCTCGCCGCGGAGACAATCTGGAACCGATTTCCCGAGCTCTCTGCTGAAGCGCGCTATAAGGACTTACACGTGCTATTGGAACAACATCAACAGAACCGGACCTGGGACGCGAAAGCACTCTACGATCCGGTGATATTTGACCGGGAACGAGATGCATCAAGCGTTTTTGAGACGAACCCTCGTACACAAGACGGATGGGAAGTCCGCTTCAACCTCAATATCCCGCTATACGATGGGAAAAAGACTGCGAACCTTCGCGCTGTAGAACTCGCAGAACTCGAACGACTCCAGTTGGAATATACTGAAAAAACGAAACTGATTCGGGTCGCGGTGAGACGGGACTACCGCGCCGTGGCGAATGCGAAAGAACGGATGGAGATCGAGGAGAAACGATTGAGTATCCGTCAACAACAACTGCGGACAATAGAGCGGGTGCTTGATGAAGTCACGTTTGATATACCTATACCAGGCTATCAAGGTCTAACCTTTAACGACGCGTTCCAATCACAAGCCCAATTTACAGAGGCACAACGTGTGTTTTATCAAGCCCGTCGAGACTACGCACAGGCAAAGGAAAAACTCCGAGAAACGATGCAATGGATCGAATAGTATTACAGTCCTAACCCGGTTGGTGCGATTTTGCGGCGTACTTGCCTCGCTGACTCTCACTGCAAGGCGACACGCGCATTCGGCGTTGATTCATGCGGTCTGCATTCTAACCACACCGGAAATATACAAACCCGCTAAGTTCTATCCGTATCACTTAATCTCACTCATCAGAAAAGAGATTTGTGCCATAATAAAGAATAGCAGATTGAACAGCACTAACAACCCGACTTGGGTTAAAACGCTACGGTAAGAAATCCGCTCCGCAAAGACTGGCACAGCGTCCGGATTCACAGGTTTCTGCGATAATCCCTCTCTTACAGGATAGATATGTAGGCTTTCTGGGTCGCCCTGATCTTCCGTTTTGATGAAGTCTACGAACGTCTGCCGATAGCGGCGCGCCTGTTTCACAAAATTCATATAACTCACGATACCCGTATTCGCAAGTCCTTCCATCGCATACTGGAAAGTCGCTATCGGTGAGATTTGGGTCAGGTCGCGGGCGAGCTGCACCTGTCTAAACTGCTTATCAATATGTTCATCAAGACTTTTTGTTTCTATTCCCTTCTGCGTTGTAAAATATGTTGCCCACTGTTGCGTCGCTGATGGATTTTCGGTGGAGGGTGCTTCGTTCAACTTACTCAATGGTTCGCCGGACACGTCCCAAGGCCCGTACGCACCCCAAGGCTGAAATTGTTCACTAATTTGCTTCAATTGTGCATCTCTTCGCAATGAGACTTCGTCAACCGATGGAATTGGATTCAGGTTGCCGACAAAAATCCCGAGTAGATTCGGAAAGACAAACGCAACGAAAACCCAAG
>JAPPDN010000626.1 GCA_028824575.1 Candidatus Poribacteria bacterium
CCAATCGGCAGTCCATTCCCACACATTTCCTGCAGCTTCGCCGACACCGTAAGGGCTGACTGTAGCGGGACGGGTGCCGACTGGTGTGAGATGTGCTGTCAGAATTTGTAAGGTCTCTGACGGCGTTTCTGTAGCATCTGATGCATCAGGGACGAAGATATTGCCCCATGGATAGATGCGTCCGTCGGGGCCGCGGCACGCTTTTTCCCATTCTGCTTCCGTCGGTAGCCGTTTGCCTGCCCATTGTGCATACGCATTGCTATCGTGCCAACTCACATGGACAACGGGGAGGTTCGCATCTTCAGGCACGAAGGCACCGTTTTTCCAGTGTGCCGGCGGTGAATGATTCGTTGCCTTTACGAAAGCAGCGTATTCGGCGTTCGTCACGGGATATTGCTCAACGAGAAATGCCTCCAAGAAGCGGACATGCATCGGTGCCTCATCAAGTTTAGCGTGTTCCGAGTTGACTAATGCGGTCCCATAGAAGGGTTCAATATCGGTGCCCATGATAAACGCGCCCTGCGGGATTAGAACGACGTTGGTGGGTTTTTGGTCTTGATTCATCCAAAGTTCCACGCTGCTGTAGCATACTTAGTCTCAACCAAGATTTCTGCCTGTGTCTGTTCTGTTGATGACAATTCACTTGAATGAAACGCAATTCCGAGGTTAAATGTTTCAGATATTGCTTGGATGAGTGCACTTCGGGTTATCGAGCGTCCATCTGTATTAATAGCGGTCGATTTTTCACGCAGTATCTTTTGGACCTTAGGATCTTTTGAGACGCGTGCGAGAATAGACGGAGGCGGTATATCCAAGGAGATGTAGCCTTGAAACATGATCCCATTTCGGCTGCGCCTGACAGAAACGCCTGCCAATTTCTTGTTATCCGACATCACATCATGTTCAGCGGGATTTGTCAGGCAGATATTTTGTGCTGTTTGGGGGGCATCAGGACATGCAGCGTAGCACTGTGCAGGGATACCGAGTTTCTGGAACGCTTTGACGAGGGATTGTCCGATGCGTTGGTAAGCATCGGAAACACTTAATTCTCCAGCACTCCTTGGGAGGATAAGTGTATAAGTCAATTCCCATCCATGCACAACGGTGCCGCCGCCGGTCATTCGTTTCACCAGTTCGATGCCATCTGCACGGCACGTATCCACGTCGACTTCTGCGGCAATATCTTGGAAGTAGCCGAAACTGAATGCGGGTTGCGTCCAACCGTAAAACCGTAGTGTCGGATTTGGCTGTTCCTTCTGTGCAGCGAGGATTGCTTCGTCGATTGCCATGTTCATCGCCGCACTATTTTTTCCCATATTCAGTAGTCTGCCGATGGTTTCCATTAAGATAATGGGACGCGGCACACCGCTGTCGTATGTGCATCGCAGTACCAAAAATACCCGTCCCAGTACGTCATTCCGTGTGGTTCCGGGTGAGGTTCGGGTATCTCAATTTTGTTGATATGGCTGCCATCTTCTGGATCAAGATGGAAGATCGCGCGATGGTTCGTTTCGACACACCAGAGATCATCGCCGACCCATGCGATACCGTGCGGTCGGTCGCCGGGGGCAGGGAGTGTGTGTATTACCTTGAAACCGTCTTCAACATCTACCTGATAAACGGTAGCAGAAGGTGGCACCGCTAACCAGAGTTTATTGTCGCGCCACTCCAAGCCGTGCGCACCGGTCTGACCTGCGCCGGGTGTTTCAAAAGAGGCGAGCGTCTCACCGCTTTCTGGATCGGTTGATAGGATTTCACAACTGTAGGTAGACGCAAGCCAGAGCGTGTCGCCTGTGTCTGTGATACCGCTGCCTTTGTCGGAGTCGGTCGCGAGTGTCTTTTTTACATCGCCTTGATATGAGACGAGATGCACTTCATTGGTCTGCTGATCAAGAATCCAGAGTCCGTCTTCGGTGGCTTGCATTCCGTTGGGTTGTGGACCTGGAGAATCAAAAACTTTTTCGATTGTTGGCATGAGAAACCTCCACATAAAATATAGATTACTTAAGGTTTCATTGTATGCAGTTTTGGGAAGGATGTCAAGAATTTTTTAGACTGCTTGCTATAAGTTTGTAGTCGCGCAACTCATTTCGTATTGTGTGAGTCCTGTATAATATGGGTTCAACGAATCTTTCTAATCTGTCAGGCGTAAGAGAGTATGTTTACTGGAGTGGCTTGAAAGAGGAGTTGGCGAGCAGCAGAGAGGGCGCGCTTCTGGAAGTTCCTCTCTGTGCTCTGCCAAAATCTCCTTTTGAATTCTGTATAACTGAAATCATGATGTATGATATATGAATGTGAAGTATGAATGGATTTCAGTTTGAATTCCGTATGACTGAAATCATAACGACTTATGTATAATTTGTGGACTTTGGTCATACTAAATAAATTATACATCAATTAATCCAGTTTTGCAAGAAAAAACACAATTTTTGTATAAAAAAATCTTATTTTGTTGGATTTTTCGCAAAAAATGCGCTTTGAAAGGATTTGGAAGGATAGGTATCTGCCTATGCGAGTGCATAGGCACCGCGTCGGATTCTGACGATCTCACCTGTTTCCACAAGATGGGTGAGTTCGTTTTTAATGGAGCCCGGGTTCCCGTCAATTGCTTCAAGGATCTCAGATGTTGTTTTCTCTCCATCCGAAAGTAGACTGAAAATCTGCACATGAAATGGGGTCCGCTCGATTTTACCGCCCCGTAATCTCATCAAGATACGGTTCGCTTGTGCCTTAGAAACACCAAGCAGATATTCAACACGTTTTCGGTTCCAAGAGGCATCCATATTCGCGTATTCTGCCTCGTATCCCTCGCGTATCCGAATTGTTTCTGAGAGTTCATCCAACCCGCCAGCGATCTCAAATTCTTCCCAATCGAATAACTGTGTCTCTGGGGCATCGGTGACAGAGGGTAGGGGCAAAGCCGTATTGAGAACCAGCGTTTTGCCTGATGGCTCATTGAGTCCAGCAATACGGACGATCTGTGTCAGCGCACCGATAGCGTTCTGTTCGTAGAGTTCTTGTATCCGTTCATCTTCAAATTGGTAAGGATTCATTGTCAGGTTGTAATTTAACGGTTCCACTTGATTTCCAAACAGAATTTTCGCTTGTTCCCAGATGAATTTTGGGGGCCAATAAGGCGTACCAACGATCCAGACAACATCAGCGGCCGTAAAGATAGATTGTAGAACATTGATGCGGTCGTAGTAAAGGTCAGTCGCCTCAAAAATGGATCGCAAGTCCTCAGAGTGTGCTGGGGTGTCTTTGATAAGATCGTGGTAGCTGATAATCTTATCAAAAACATTTTTCAACATTAACCTCGTGCTTGTACTCGAGATAACGACATGATTGCGATCTGGGTGTTGCTTGATTTCTTGATAGATACTGCGAAAAAAGCGACTCGCAATTTCGGAAAGGCTGAACACATCCCACTTAACCTCGTAGTTTACGATTGCATAGGAGATATGCGGTGCGCTCCGTAGCTGAAAAACCTTATTCCGTGAAAGTGATGTTTCCTGCGATTCAACCTGTCTCACGGAAACAGTTTCTTCAGGAAACACTTTTTTAAAGCCATCTTCCGAGAACGCTGGTGATATGAACACAAGTTTCTGAATCTCTTGATGAATTCTTGGCGGTAACCAGAACCGCAAAATCCCGTCATCGACAAACATCGGTGCATCCATATCGCGGGTGTAATACGCAAAAAATGTTTTCAACTGATGCCATAGCGTCCACTTCGAGTCGCGATACACATTTGGGAGTTTCTCTATGTTTTCTGAGGTCGATATATCCAAAATTTCAAGTTGGATCGCACTATCAGTATCTATTGCAACCCAGTTACCCTCTTTATCTCTACAATTTATCTGGCACATCTGCTGAACAATGCTATTTTCTAACCCTTCAAACGCCTGAATAACTGTGCGAATTCGCTTCGCGATATCGCCGTGTTGGCTGTCTGTAATCCGAATAGCGTTCAGTACTGTTTTCGCGAATTGCCCCAAGGCTGCACTGCTCCAATTAATGAGCCAGTCTTCAAGAATTTCGGTTGACAGATGATGCCCTGAAAAGAGTTTCGTGAGTTGGGATTCAGAATCGTTTATAATACAGATCCGATTAGGAACAATCAACGCATCAACAAGTGCCGCGTACCGCCGATCCAGAAAGAGGTTTGGAATATTGGATACGATGACCTGCTTTTCCTTGAGCGTCTTGAATTGAGAGAGATACCCGCGCGCCTGACACGCGCCATAAACCGGACAACTTGGACAGATACTCCTATTCGGATCACCGCCTTTCTGCGCTAAGGCATCACATTTCTTGGCATCTTCGCAGACGTTTCCGCGCGCGAAAGGATTCTGCATCCGTTCAGCAATGGGTGTCCACTCCGCCTGTTCCCAGCGATAGTTTCTTGGTTTCCAACGTCCTACTGAAACACTTTGTTCTTCATAATACCGTTCTGCGTCTTCAGCTTCGTGTGCGGTATTTGCGTTAATCCATATAGGTAGGG
>JAPPDN010000605.1 GCA_028824575.1 Candidatus Poribacteria bacterium
CAATCCTACAGCGTATTTTGAAACGTGAAGGGTACACGGTTGAAATCGTTGGAGACAGCAAAGCCGCGCTTGAGAGCTTAGAGAAACAGATGTTTGATCTCGTTATCAGCGACATGTGGATGTCTTCACGGTTTGAAGGTCGAGATCTGCTTCGGGAAATAAAGCGTACCGACCCAGATTTACCGGTTCTTATCATGACAGCGTACGCCGAATTGAATGATGCTGTCAACCTTGTGGCACATGAAGGCGCGTTCTACTACCTCGAAAAACCGATTCAGATTGATGTTCTGAAACGGGAAGTGAAGCATGCCCTACAGACTCGCGGCGCGCTCGGAGAGACTGAAAGCGAGAGCGATGATCCAACTCCTGAAATTCAGATTGATGAGATTGTGGGTGAAAGCGAGCAAATGCAGGATCTTTTCAAAAAGATGGCTCGGATTTTGCATCGCGGTGTCACGCAAGTGCTCATCACAGGAGAAACCGGTTCTGGGAAAAGTTTAATCGCACGGGCACTGCATAAGCATGGTCTTAGGAAAGGCAAACCTTTCATCGCAGTTAATTGTGGTGCGATTCCAGACACACTGATTGAAAGTGAACTCTTTGGTCACGAAAAGGGCGCGTTTACAGATGCCGCGCATCAAAAGAAAGGGTTGTTTGAAGTCGCAAACGAAGGGATACTCTTCCTTGACGAGATCGGCGATCTCCCGACGCAGACACAGAGCAAACTCTTACATGTCTTAGAAGAACGCGAGATACGCCGAATCGGTGGAACTCAGAACATTAAAGTGGATGTTTGTGTGATCGCCGCCACGAATAAGAACTTGATTCAAGCCGTCCGAGAAGGAACATTCCGTGACGATCTTTATTTTCGTCTGAATGTGATTCCGCTTCACGTCCCGCCACTTCGGGAACACCCTGAGGATATTCCAATGCTCGTGAATTTCCTCATCCAGAAGTTCAGCAATGAATACGCGGAGGCGTTACCAAAGCAAGTTACACCGCAGGCGATGTCAGCACTCCGGCGTTATGAGTGGCCCGGCAACATTCGGCAATTAGAAAATTACCTCCGCAGGATCTTTGTGCTTTCAGAAAATGAAGTGATCGACAAAGATGAATTGCCTCCGGAAATTTTAGATACATCGCTGCCTACGACCGATGTTGAGTTCGATATACCGGAAGAAGGGGTCTCACTTGAGGAAATTATTAAGGAATATGTGTGCACCGCATTGACAAGAAGCAATGGAAACCAGATTCAAGCCGCGAAACTGCTCGGTATCTCACGTCGCAAACTCCAGCACCGGATGCAGAAATATGAATTCCAGAGCCAAGATTTCAAAACAGAAGCGTAGATAGAGATACATGCAGTACTAATATCGTAGGATCTCGGTATCAATTTCTTGTGCCCACCGATCAATACCGCCCACCAGACTCTTCACGGATTTAAAACCGAGTTGTTGCAAAAGAAATGCTGCATCAAGCCCCCGCATGCCCCAGTGGCAATACACCACCACCTCAACGCCTGGTGTAATTTCCCTAAACCGTCTCGGTAACTCGCCGAAAGGCATCAACATAGCTCCCTGAATATGAACCATCTCATACTCCCATTTCTCCCGCACATCCAACAAAATGAACCGTTTATCTTCGTTCATCATCTCTTTAAGTTGCGTCGGCGTGATCGTGTACGTATCAGCGTCTAACGGTAGAATCGCTTCAACTACACTTGGTGCAGCCTTCGGCAAGTCCCGTCTCTGCAAATTTCTTATATACCGTCGTCGTATTTTTTTGAGTGCTTTTCTGATATATTTCAACATCTTCTTATCTGTTTTTTAAATTGGAGAGGTTCATGGCGTTTGAAAAACCGCTTTCACACCGAAATCTAAAATATAGTTTATCCATACAGAAGCGACATCATATCTTTAGAAACGCATCGTAACACCCAAGGTCGGAACGATTGGAAAGAGGGGTTCTTCCTCAATAGCACACTCAATAGTACCCGTTTCCTCATTGCGTACTTCACTAAAGGCGTACTGATCCAGATTTCTATGGTTATATAGGTTCAAAATCTGGAAGTACCAAGATAACTCCCATCGCCGATAAGGGTTTCGCTTCGTGATACGAAAATCAAGACTATGGTAAGCAGGCATCCGCGCTGAATGCGTATCCCCAAATTGTCGGTCGCAGGCAATACCGCCATCAGGTAACCGGACTTCCGTGTGAATAAGTGGTGTCCGCGGTTCACCAGTATGGAAACGCCAACTGAGATAGAGATGCCAGAGCGGAGCAAACTGATAGTTACTACTAACGGCGAAAGAGTGCCGCCTGTCATACTGGCGAAAAATAGTTTCACCACCAGCGATCTCTTCCGCGATGCCATAAGCGTATCCGAGCGTCCACGCCAACCGATCTGAAACCGTATGCGTCATGAAGACATCGAAACCTTTAGCGTCCGCAGACTCTGGTGCGGCGAAAATCTGATTTTGTCGTCCAAACTCGCGAAGCCGTCCAACAAGATTATCAAATGTATTGTAATATCCCTCCACACGCACCAAGAAATTATGGGTAGGGGTATATTCAGCACCGATAACGTAATGCACGGCTTGTTCCGCGCGTCCAACGGTCTCAATACCATCCTCTACAGGAACACCCATTAGGCTAACCGGTTGGTGGTAAAGTCCCCACGCCCCCCGTAGGACCAAGTTATTCACAGGTTTTACTGCAAGTGCAACCCGCGGTCCAATTTCATAACGCTGAATGCCGACTTCACGATACTGTTGGTAAACAAAATGCCCACCAACATTGAGAGCAAGTTTAGGGTGGAGTTGCCACTCATCCTGCAAGAAAGCACTGATGTCGCTCCCACTATTGTCAACATCAACGAGAATAGGTTTATAGATGTTTACACCGGCTTGCCGTTCTTGAACATCGTATTGATATTGAGCAGTTAACCACTGCCACTTCACACCGCTCCGGAATGTGTGCGCGTCAAAAAGGTTTGCAGTGAACTCCGCTTTTGTCCCCAAGAATCGGAAGTCTCGGTTATCAATATCCGATTTCCCAGTCATTCTATCTTGCGCGGAGGTACCAGCGAAAACGAAAAAATCTGTCCAGTGTGAACCACCAAAGGTATGCCGCCACTTCGCCCAAACGGTTGAGTTATCGTATTGGGAATCCAAGTTATTATCTATATCCTCTAAGCGAATCCGATTTTTGTCCCAACCGTATAATCCATTAAGCGTGACCGTATCTGCCTGTGTGACCTGATATGTGAATTTACCGTAGACATCGGCATACTGCGGTTTATAGTCCTCGTCAATATCCATAAGGGCAAGAATTAAATCAATATACCCGCGGCGGGCTGATAAGAGCCACCCGCCGTTCTCAAAGAGCGGTCCTTCTAAAGTAGCAGTCGCGTTAATCAGGTCTACGCCAAAATTAGCGGAGAATTGCTCGGTATTTGGAGATCTCGCCGTGATGTCAAAGACACCAGACATCTTTTCACCCTATTCCGCGGGGAATCCACCTATGAGCAGCTGCGTGTTCTGAACGAGTTCGAGTCCGATGAGCGAAACCGCACCACCGAAGTCTTGAAGATGATAAGGGTTATAGAGCTCCATCCCGTCTAATCTGACAGCAATATCATCTTTTTCTCCGCCGCGAACGCTGAATCGCGCGCTATAATCGCTTGAAACAACCCCTGGAAAGACGTGTCCGGCACGCATTACATCGTTGTCAATCAACGGAAAACGTTCAATTTCCTGCTTAGATAGGGAAATTCTTGCTGAAGTGCCGTCATAAATCGTAAAGCGCCCCGGGGTTACAACAATTTTTTCCAACTCTACAGGCGCGGTCCCTTCTTCAGCGAAAGTCGCAAACAGACCCGTTAATCCAAAAAACAGCGCGGAAAAGATTAGGTATATCGACTTCCGAAGGTTAAAGCTAAACATCCAGCTGCACCCCAAAGTATAGTTTATCTGCTTCTATATGGCTATTATAGCACACTTTGGCTGTTGCAGTCAAATATGTACGATAGGACAATTTTAGAAGCATTTAGTTCATGAAAGGCGCAGTTACCAATATAGAGTAAAGGACACTCCTCTATCAATTTTCCGAGTAAAAACATTGACACCGACAGTTCCTGTATGCTAAACTATACATCAACTTGAGTGACACAGAAGGAATAAAATATGGGTCTGATAAAATGGCAATATACGCCTTTATTATACGCGTTTCTTATCTTTTTACCAACCAGTGTCTGTTTCGCCGCTGACGGATTTGAGTATCTGCCCGATGAATCGACGCTCGGTTTGTGGCACTTTGATGGTGATGATATTGTAGACATCTCCGATAACAAAGTCAAAGGCGAGGTAGAAGGAAAAGCGGCATGGAATGCAAATCAAGATTGGAACAAAGAAAAGAAAGCAGGAAAATCGTTCGGTTTTGATGGAAACACCGTGATTTCGCTCGGCGAAGCAGATGTCCTGATCCCGAAAGTTGAGA
>JAPPDN010000144.1 GCA_028824575.1 Candidatus Poribacteria bacterium
CCCTCAGGTGTCCCGAAACGGTAAAGGTGTTGGGTTTCTCTCGGTTTTCTGTTTGACGTGGCATCTCTGGTGCGGGCTGAGTGTTGTGTTATTTTTCAGGGTTTTGGGAATATCCGTTCAACCTAACGGAAACACCCCAGCAAAAACACCTACGGGAGGATACGGTTTTTTCTAAAATTGACACCTATGGTGCGGTTAGGAAACCGCCCTACCGGTCCTGAAAAAAATATAGAATTACCGAAATATTTTCTTTAACTTCATCAAACCACACCTATCGGGCCTGGCGGGCAAAATTGGACGAAAAAACCGAAAACTAAATAGTCATGAGTATAACTAACGGTTTTCTTGCAATAATTCTCGACTTGCGTTAGTATGTACGGCAAGTACTACCTCACAAACAAACGGAGGAATGCGCGATGAAATGGATAAAATATGGAGGGATTGCGATGATAGCGATGCTAATCAGCATACCTGCTGTCTTCGCAGCCCATGAAGAAGATAAGGGTCCCGAAAAATTCGGACGTTACGAATTCAAGGAACAAGACATTGCAGAAGCAACGGATGCATGTGATGCCGGTGGAGCGTCGGGACCCGAATTCGTGCCGACAGTTCGTGATAAAGAACCCAACTTGGCACTCCTCAAAGATGCGGAGGCGGAAGCTTCCTCGCAGCTGGAGGGATGGTGCCCTCGTAGACACTGTATTGAATATCTCAACGACAGTTTTTACAACAACTGTCGGAGTTGGATCATCGGCCCGGTGCCGGGGTGGGCACAGATTGACATGGGTGATGTCGCGAATGTGAACCGTATCTATTTCGCGAGCGATCATGCACAAGATTTCCATGACCGGAAAGCAGCTGACTTTGATATTCTCGTCGCGACTACCAAAGCGGATGCAGATTCCGAAGCGAACACATGGACGAAGGTTTACACGCACAAGGGAGACCCTATTAGCGAAACAACCGAGTTCACCTTCAAAGATGTAGAAGCACGATGGTTGCGCCTCCATATTCGCGCAGACGGTGGCGCGCGTGTTGATGAAATCGAGATTTATGGTGGACGTGATCCGATGGCTGTTGAACCGGACGCAAAACTTACCACAACGTGGGCAGAGATCAAAACAGAGTAGGAGAGCTATCTGTAGGCGAGGTTTTAAATCTCGCCTACAACAAACAGGGTAGACAAGAAAAAATGCGATATGTCCGCATGGAAACCTTCACATGGCAGATAACTCTCAGCGTTATACTGACGCTATGTGTCAGCATCGGTTATGCTGAAATTCTATTTCAGGATGACTTTGAGGGGAAAAATGCGATTGGTCAGCGGGTCATTGATGAAACGAAATGGATGCCTCTACCGAGTTGGAAGCTCAGCGACAACGCGGATCAGCACGCGGTTTTAGGCAAAAAAGTGCTTGATATCTGGGGGCATGGGGCTGGATTAAGTATCGCTGAGTTCCCAGCGGAATTTGATTACTACGCTGATTTCAAGACGATGGAGGGAACCGGCCCCGGGAGTGTTGCACGTTTTGTGTTTCACGCGCAAGAAGATCGAGTGGATCCACTCAACCTTATTCAGGCCAACAGCATTTATAACTATTACTCGGCATCAATCACGACGGAAGGTGCCAAATACTCACCGCAACATATCCGTTGGACGCGCCACTTCGTGCGCGAAAGAGTTCGGCAAGTTTGGAGCGTTCCGTTTGCAGACAGACAAAGTCGGAAGCGAGACGTTTGGTATCGGGTGAAGTTTGAGGTGCGGGCGAATCAGCAATTTTATGCATACTTGGGTGAAGTTGGTGCAGACCCGAATGAACTCATTTTCGTAGGGACATGGACCGATGTTAAAAAAGGGTTCGCGCAGGGAAAGATTGGCTTCTCAATGATAGGAAATGTTAAAGGGGGCTGGGGTGAACGCGCCCAATTCGATAATATCGTGGTGACTACGCCGGGATCTCATCCGCTCCCTGTTGCCCCAAGCGGGAAACTGTCTTTGACATGGGGTGAGCTCAAGCGCGAATAAGGAGACTGAATGCGATATACCATTTTTTTTACACTTATTTTCCTGACACTCGCTTTGTGTGTTAGCACGGTTTCTGCAGAAATCTTATTTCACGACGATTTTGAGCGTCAAGAAATCGACCTCGCTAAATGGGCACCGCAAGCGAGTTGGGGACTTAAGGAGAATGATACCCGACATGATGTGCTTGATAGAAGAGTGCTCGACGTTTGGGGCGGTGGTGCGGGGTTGACGCTTACCGATTTCCCCGAAGAATTTGACTACTACGCCGATTTCAACGCTAAAAATGGTGGTTCGTTGGGGTTCGTTTTCCACGCCAGGAACGATAAGTACTTCTACATGTACGATATCTCAACTGCTGGCTCTAAGTATTCACCGCAACACATCGGATGGCATATAAACCTTGAGAACAACTGGTCCGTCGAACATACGCCTTTTGCAGATGAAAAAAAACGTAGGCAGAATGTTTGGTACCGCGTCAAGTTTGAGGTGCGCAAGAACTACAAATTTAAGGCGTACCTCGGTAGGGTTGGCGCGAAATGGAATAGTCTCGTCTTTGTGGGTGAATGGAGCGATGGTGAGAAAAGATACGAAAAGGGCAAGATCGGTTTCTACACACGCGGCGGCAATCGGGGTGCTGCCGCCCATCACGCGCAATTCGATAATATTTTCGTTACGACCCCGGGATTTAATATTTTTTTCGTCGAACCGAAAGGGAAACTCACGGTAACGTGGGGCAATCTGAAAACACAATGAACCTTCAAAAACCGTTAGCAATCGGCATCATCGGTGCTGGTAATATGGGTAGACATCATCAGGGCGCGATAATGAATTACGGCGCGAGCGTCGTCGCAGTCCAGGACGTGCGGCTTGAAGCAGCGCGCGAACTCGCAACGCATACTGACGAAGCACTTGCTACTACCGATTTAGATGCTTTTTTCGATATAGAAATGGACGGGGTGGTGATTACGACACCGCCCCCCATTCGTTTTGAACCCATTCAGATGGCGTGCGATCGTGGTATTTCTATGATGGTTGAGAAACCGCCTGCACTGAATATGGTTGAAGGTAGAAAATGCCTTGAAGCCATTGAGAAAGCAGATGTCATCGCTGCTGTCGGATTCCAACTCCGTTATCATCCACTCTATGAACGTCTGAAAGCGTTAATCGCCTCGGAGACGGTACATCTTGTCCGGACAGTATGCACCGTCAATTATTATCTTAGTTTCAGCATGGCACCATGGTTCCTGCAGTATGAAATAAGTGGGGGCCCCTTACCCGAACAAGCGGTACATGTCTTGGATTGCGCACGGTTTGTTATGGGAAATCCGAAACCTGTGCAGGCGCATGCATTGGCTATCAAAAATATGGCGTTGGAACGGACGGAATTCGATGCAGAAAACGCCATACAGATGACTTATCAGTTGGACAATGGCGTTTTCGGAACACACATGAATCACTGTGGCACAGAAGGATTTACTTTTGAGGTTGAAGTCGTCGGACCGCATTTGCGACTACACGCACACATGACAGATAACACTATTCGCGGGTACCTTAACGGTGAGACTATCAACGAATCGGCAGCTGCTGAAAACAGTCTGGGTTTAAACAAAACTGGCGCGTGGCTGCGCGCCATTGAAACAGGTGACAGGACACTCATCCGTTCACCTTTTGCGGATGGCGTGCAGACACTCGCCTTAATTGATGCCGCGGTCCAGAGCCGTGACACTGGCAGATTTATTAATGTGGAAGAATTGAATTAGAGAAGCGCGAAGCTTGGAACGAAGTGGAATGGTTTTTGCTTGGGTGTTTCTTCAGATAGACGGGTAAGCACTTGAAGTTTTCAATCCACTTCATCGAACCGCAAGGAAAATTAAAAAAATGGTAGATTGGATTTATTTTCGGAATAGCTGAAACTCATGCAAAAAAGTGCAAGAGTTTCTTGACACACATAACTTACAAGCAGAAAACCGTACGGACGCTCGAAAAGAGAAAATGGATGCCGCAGCGGTATGGGATTTAATGGGCAGTGCGGAGCAGATCGTTGTCGCGAAAGGGAAGCGCGTTGAAACCTTCGTGCCGTCTGATGATACACAAGCACCGATTTTGAAGGCTGTCCTCGGTCGTAGCGGTAGCCTGCGCGCACCGACAGTCCAGAGTGGAGATGTCTTTTTTGTCGGCTACAATGTAGCACTCTATGAGAACCCACCGTTCGTCTAAATTCTACGAGGCCGAAAACTGATGGCAAACATTGAAAAAATTTTGATTACGGGGGCAAGCGGATATTTAGCGCAATTTATTATTGACCGGTTGCACAGCACGTATGAACTGACGCTGACTGACATCGTTGAGCCGGATCAAGTGCCTGAAAATACGACCTTTATCAAGGCGGATGTGACAAACGCTTCTGAAATTGAGGCAGCGTGTGCGGATCAGGATGCGGTTGTGCATCTCGTCGCTTTGGTACGAGGAC
>JAPPDN010000814.1 GCA_028824575.1 Candidatus Poribacteria bacterium
GCTTGAGGACATAATACCGCGTGCGAAGCATTGTATCGTTCTTTTTATGAGCGGCGGTGCCAGCCAGTTAGATACATTTGATCCCAAACCCGGTACCAAAAACGGCGGACCCTTTGCAGCGATTCCGACAAGTGCTAACGGCATACAGGTCTCCGAACACCTACCGAATGTTGCTGAACAGGCACACCATCTCTCTATTATCCGTTCAATGGTTTCGCGTGAAGGGAACCATGAACGCGCCCGCTACTTACTACATACGGGATATGCCCCCGGTGGAGCCGTCAGGCATCCGACCCTCGGGTCAATCACCTCTTACTATCTTGAAGACGCACTTTTGGACCTGCCGAGTTGTGTTAACATTAATTCGCCGACATACTCAGGCGGTTTCCTCGGTGCAACGCACGATCCGTTTGTCATCAAAGATCCGATGAAACCTGTGGAAGACATCTCCTATCCAGCACAGATGGACACGCACCGTTTTAGAGAACGGCTTAAGATGCTCAGAACAATAGAAAAAGATTTTATTTCGAAACGGACGGGACGCAGCACCGAAGCACACGAAGCAATTTACAAGAAAGCAGATGAACTCATCAACTCCCCGAAAATAGACGCTTTTCGGCTCGACGAAGAGCCAATCGCCATCCGCGAAGCGTACGGTATGAACAAATTCGGTCAAGGGTGTCTTATGGCACGACGACTCGTGGAGGCTGGTGTCAAATTTGTAGAAGTCTCACTGGATGGGTGGGATACACATCAAAACAACTTTGATCGGACAAAAGAACTTCTCGATATGGTGGATCCAGCATTCGCGATGCTCCTGAAAGACTTGTCCGAGCGGGAGCTCCTCGAAGAGACTGTTGTGCTCTGGCTTGGTGAATTCGGACGTACGCCGAGAATCAACGAAAACGATGGAGGTGATCATCATATCAACGGTTGGGCGGCTGTTGTAGCAGGAGGTGGCACCCGCGGTGGGCAAATAGTCGGTGGTACCAATGAAGATGGTAGCGAAGTTGTCAGTGGGGCTGTCGGTGTACCAGACCTTTTCGCATCCCTCTGCTTCGCACTCGGAATTGATGGTAATGAAGAGAACTATTCTCGCTCCGGACGACCGATTCGAGTCGTCAACGATGGATCGGTGATAGAGGAGTTGTTCAAGGCTTAATAGTTGTCAGTTGTCAGTACTCAGTTTTCAGTTAAAGAGGTTTGCTGTTACTTGCACAGTAAACTCAACTGCCACAAGAACCCTCTTAACCGATAACTGACAACTGATAACCACTAAAAATGAGAGTTATCGCTGGCGTATTCAGAGGCAGACGCTTGGTTGCACCGAAGGGCAATCGTGTCGTCCGCCCTACTGCTGATCGCGTTAAAGAATCTGTCTTCAGTATCCTGCGTGAGCAGATTATTGATGCGAATTTTCTTGACCTTTGTGCCGGTACGGGGAATATAGGAATCGAGGCGTTAAGCCGTGGCGCAAAGCATGTCACCTTTTTGGAGCGCGACTCGCGGTGCATCCAGATTATAGAACAAAACCTTCGGACATGTGGACTTACGACTGAACCTCGCGCGGCTCGCAAGCCGACTGATACAATATCCCTGCTCCGTCGCGATTCTGTGAAAGGAAGTACGTATCTCCAGAAACAGGATGCTATATTTGAAATTATCTATTTTGATCCGCCCTACGGTACAGGTTTAGAGGGCAGCTCAGAACTATACGCCGCCTGTTTAGCATTGCTCGCTGAAGGCTCACTGATCCGCATCGGTGGCACACTGCTTGTTGAACATGCAAAGCAATTTATTGGACCTGACATAGTCGGAAGTTTGACACGGAGTCGGCAGGCAAATTATGGGGATACAGTCGTATCATTTTATCGAAAAGAAGCCGTAGATCTTTAAGCCGTGTGTTATTTATTATAGGGTAATCTACCCTTTACGCGCTGGGTATAGACAGAAAAAATGGAAATTTTGAACCTTCAATCCGGAACACCCTTTCAGATGGGCAAAGGCAAAAATTGGCGTGTCGTACATCCAGATATGGGATCGACACAGTTGACGCTAAACCACGGGCTCCACGCTCCCGGTCAAGAATTTACACAGCACTATCATGACGCATCAGAAGACGCTATTGTCGTCTTAGAAGGTGGTGGTGCTATCCGACAAGGGAGTGTTTATACACCGATTGCTGCAGGCGATGTTATTTTTGTACCCGCAGGCGAAGTCCACGGAACAGTCAATACCACACCGAACAAGGCTCGCTTGATTAGTTTCCAAGCACCGCCAGATATGGCACTCTATCGGGGTGAACGGGATACACCAGATGAAGCCCCAACACCGCAAAATGGACATCGGAGCAACGTTCAGGTACTCAATATGGCACGGTGTGGGCCTGTGTTCGGAAAAGCTGCCGATTGGCGAAGCGTCGTCTCACCCCAGAAAGGGTCTGTACATCTCTCCTTAGATTACATCTGTCTTGACAACGGACAACACTTTACGCACGAACCGATACACAGCGAATCAATTTATGTGCTAAAGGATGGGTGTGCTGAAGTGACGGATGACAGTGGAAAGACACATACACTTGAACGACATGATGTTCTGTTCCTCTCCGCTGGAGACTCCTTTTCGCTTTCACATGCTGGAAATGAACAGACAGCCGTTATATCTTGTCGGGCGGTTGCCGCTGCCATGTAAATCATGGTGTATGCCAGATGTTAAGGGTTTCCCGCAAAATTGTCCAAGTTCAGTCTATACACTTGTGCCAAGATGAAAAAGGAAATTAATGGATGAGACCAGATGATGTAGCAGTCTCACGGCAGGGGAACCTCACCGTGATAAACCACAATAAATTTCAGATTAAATTCAACCTTTCAAAAGGAACTTGGGATTACATTGATGAGAGCGGGGACACAATTATCCGAAACGGGTGTACACAGATAACCTTTGACGATGGAACTGTCATCAAAACCGAAGACGCTGGCACCCGTGAATTTATTACCAAACTTCCCCAGACCGATGTGTTCGGTGAGTATCATCAGCTCCGTTTCTCACATGAGGCGACGGGTAAGGGCGTTCGGATAAATACTTACCTCAATTGTTATAGCGCGCATCCCGCCATACACCTCAAAGTTGGTGTTGAAAACCTAAAACCTGAACCGTTGCAACTTGATAGTGTAACAGTACTCGGTGTTTCAGCAAACCGAGGTGCCGTCTTGTTGGGGGCAGCACCATCGGACTGCCACCTCTTTATCAATATGCCGCCCATCTCTCCGGGTGTGAGTAAAAGACTCTATGACGGGTTTCTTCTCAGCGAGACCGATGCTATGCATCCCAGCCATGATGGTGTGCTTCACGATACACAGAGTGGCAAGGCACTCGTCTTCGGTTTTCTAACGACTGAGAAGTGGTGGCCCCGGATTCAGGTCGGTTGTCAAGGGAGTAGTGGACAACGTTCAAAATCCAATGCTAAAAAGGCATCGGTGTCAGGCGTTAACCCCTGGGCACTCTATCATCAGTGTGGGCAGCGCTGCGACGCGGGTGAGGAATTCTTCTCCGAAACCGTCTATATCAACTTTACAGGCGGTGCTAAGGCCGCCTATGAGCACTATACCGCTCTCAGGGGAGAAAGAAGCGAACGCACGGATGTTCAATCTGCGATGCCTCGCGATGATTCATTTGCTGCGTGGTCCTTTTCCGACGCATCAGAACCGCTTGACCCCGATGCTCTATTAACCCAAGCAGAGGCACTCGGCGAGCACCCCCTGTTTCAACCCAACTCCCCGGGAGGTATCGGTTATATTCAACTTGACACAGCGTCAGCATTGCAAAACCCAGAGACTGTCAATCAGATTCAAGCAAAAGGTTTTAAGACAGGGGTACGGATTAATCCGTTCGCGCTGACACTTGATTCAGAACTTGTACAGAACCATCCAGACTATTGCATACAGGAACGGATTGAAACTCGCGGTGGAAAGAGACATCCACGTAGACGCACTGCGCATAACAGGTCCAAACCCGCAACAATCCATCTGCCGGACACTGGCAAAGAGGTCGCACTCTTGGATGTTTCCCATCCAGAAATACAGTCACGTATTCGTGAACAGATTAAACACATAGTGAGCGATTGTGGGTATTCACTCATTAATGTAGACTTCACGGCGTATACAACAGGACTTACCAACGCTTCACACAACTTGAAATGGCATGATGACAGTCTAACAGCAGTGCAACTCTATCGGCTTGCCGCGGAACTGCTAAGAGATACAATTAATGAAGTACGCTTGGAGAACGTGCCAACAAAAGAGAACGTTGTGCTGGCAGGGTACAATGCTGTTTCGGACTTGTGTATCGGTAGTATTGCTCTCAACACGCCACTCCTCAACCCACCCTTCGCTGGTGGAACCCAGAGCCGGGCAAGCGATCAGTGGCATCACCAACGGGGCACGAAGCATCGCTTGAGTAGATATGCGGCGTATCTACGAGAGCATAAGGTCC